>JBASJO010000508.1:0-11858 GCA_049655365.1 Rhodoferax sp.
GCCCTTGCTGGCGCGCCAGCGCGATGCAGCATCCCATGTGCGCCATGTACCGGTTGATGCCGAGCAACTCGTCGCGGTGGCGCAAACGCTGGCCCTGAGTGTCGACCAGCAGCACAATGGCCCGCCCGGGGAAATCACGCACCGTGTCGAGCACCACACGCGCCTGCGCCAGGGCCAGTTCGACCCCAATGGCGGCATGGTGGGTGGTGCCTGCGACAGTGAGGGTTTGACCGTTCAACTGGGCGCTGCCGTGCAGCAGGTCGCCGTCACATTGGACGTCGTGCGCCGTGCCGAACAGCGCGCTGAGCAGCGTTTCCCAATTCATGCCGACTCCTTTGACAGGTGTTCCATCGCGTCCTTCAGCCGCACGATGGCATCGGCTTCCATGTCGGTCACCCGCAGCGGCTCTGGCACTCCGGCACGTTGCCAGATGTCCATCGCATCGCGGCAGTCGCCGTCACGCCTCAGGCGCTCGACCAACAGCGCATGTTCGGCCTCCAGCGCCGCCAGGCTCAGGGGCCGGGCCTGGTTCAGCAAGCCGATGGCAGCGCGGCGAAATTGCGCCACGTCGTCTTCCACCAGCACATCGCAATCGCCCGTCAGGTAACGGTGTTTGCCACCGGTGGTGCGCCACACCAGCGCACGGTCGCGCGAGTCGAATTCTTCGACGCCATGGGACGACTCGATGACCTCGGGGCCCGACATGGCCAGACGGCCCATGTCGCTCATCACCACCCAGTCGGCGCAGCGCGCAATCAGGCCCATGCCGCCAAAACAGCCGTTGGCGCCGCCAATCAGCATCAGCACCGGAATGCCCGCCGCACGCACCGTCAGCAAGGCGCGCATCACCTCCGACACCGCGATGAGTCCGGCGTTGGCCTCGTGCAGTCGCACGCCGCCGGACTCGGCCAGCACGATGACGGCAGCGGGCCGGTGGATGAGCGCGCGCTGGAACAGGCCCACCAGTTTGGCACCATGCACCTCTCCCACGCCACCGCCCATGAATTCGCCTTCCTGCGCGGCTAGCAAGACCGACTGGCCAGCCAGTGAACCGCTGCCAATCACCACGCCATCGTCGAACGCCGAGGGCACGCCCAGCAGCGCCAGATGCGGGCTGACCACGCGCTGAGACGGACCCAGAATTTCCTGAAAACTACCGGCATCAAGCAGCTGGGCAACGCGCTCGCGGGCGGTCAATTCGGCAAAACTGAGTTTCATGCCGAGCCACCTTCGCCTGAGGAATCAGCTGCTGGCAATGCCGCTGCGGCCTGGTCCAGGCGCAGACTCACCACCGCGGGCGTGGCTCCCATGTCATTGATCGACACGGCCACCCCAGCCAGTCTGTGCCTTGCCTGGAAATCGTTGGCCACCGCCTGCCAGATGGGCGCAAAACCGCGCGCCGAAGTGGTGATATCGATCTGGCAAGCCGCGCTTTGGGGCCTTGGCTCGATCATCACCTCCAGATTGCCCGAACCCACCACGCCCACCAACACGGGAGCAAAGTGACCCGGAGCGCGCTGCCCGGCGAATTCGTAATGCAATTTTTCCATGCTGTTCTCCTTGGGCGCCACCAAATCTACCAATTGCGAAAGCGTTTGGGCGGGTCATACAACCCACCGCTGGCACGCACCAGGTCGCGCATGTTGCGCGCCGCCAGCAGGCTGCGGGTGGCGTCGCGCTTGTCAATGCCAAGGTCTTCGGCGCGCTGAATAATGCCGCGGTCCCGCAGGTTTTCCACCATGGCCTTGTCGCGCGCCAGACCCACTGGGGTGTAGCCGGCCACGCCGCGAATGGCCTGCTCGCGCTCTTCGTCGCTGCGGCACAGCAGCAGGTTGGCAATGCCTTCTTCGGTCAGGATGTGGGTGACGTCGTCGCCGTAAATCATCACCGGCGGGATCGCCATGTGGGCTTGCTCGGCCAACTGCCAGGCATCGAGCGTGTCGACAAAGGCCGGCTGCATGTGTTCACGAAAAGTTTCCACCATTTGCACCACCAGCTTCTGGCCGCGCGGCATGCTGGACACGCCGCTGCGCCCCTGGCGCGCCTGGGCTCCGGCTTTGAGCCAGGCCGGGGTGGCATGACGGCGCCCGCGCGCATCGGCACCCATGTTGGGCGCGCCGCCAAAACCGGCAATACGTCCCGCCGTGGCAGTCGAGCTGTGGCCGTTCAAGTCAATTTGCAGCGTGGAGCCAATGAACATGTCGCAGGCATAGTGGCCCGCCGCCTGGCACAAGGCTCGGTTGCTGCGCAAGCTGCCATCCGCCCCGGTAAAGAACACATCGGAGCGGGCCTTGACATAGTTTTCCATGCCCAGCTCGGAGCCGAACGAGTGCACCGACTCGACCCAACCCGCCTCGATGGCCGGAATCAGCGCCGGGTGCGGATTGAGCGCCCAATGCTGGCAAATCTTGCCCTTCAGACCGAGCGACTCGGCGTAGGTGGGCAGCAGCAGTTCGATGGCCGCTGTGTCAAAGCCAATGCCGTGGTTGAGGCGCTGCACACCGTATTCGGCATAAATGCCCTTGATGGCCATCATCGCCATCAGCACCTGAATCTCTGAAATCTGCGCCGGGTCGCGCGTGAACAAGGGCTCGATGGCGTGCGGCTGCGGCGCCTGGATCACAAAATTGACCCAATCGCCCGGAATGTCGACCCGTGGCAGGGTGTCCAGCAGCTCATTGACCTGGGCAATGACAATGCCACCCTTGAACGCCGTGGCCTCCACGATGGCGGGGGTGTCCTCGGTATTGGCGCCGGTATAAAGGTTACCCTGGGCATCGGCCGCCTGCGCGCAGACCAGCGACACGCGCGGCGTCAAATCGACAAAGTAGCGACTGAACAACTCCAGGTAGGTGTGGATGGCACCGATCTGGATTTGCCCGGCAGACACCATCTTGGCCAGGCGCGCGGCTTGCGGTCCCGAGAATGAAAAGTCGAGCTTTGAGGCAATGCCGTTGTCAAAAATGTCCAGGTGCTCGGGCAGCGCCAGCACCGACTGCAGCATGTGCAGGCTGTGCACTTGAGCTGGATCCAGCCGGGTCAGGCAGCGCGCCAGAAAGTCGGCCTGCTTCTGGTTGTTGCCCTCGATGCAGACCCGGTCGCCCGGCTCCAGCACCGCCGTCAGCAACGCCGTGGCCAGCTCGGCCGGCACCCGTTTGCCACCCACCAGGCTGGCCGCGCGCTTGAGTCGGGCGCTGCGGTTGTCGACCAGACTGTTCCAGTTACGCATGATCAACCCGCATCAGCCCATGACTTTGGTCGGCAACCAGGTCGCGATTTCAGGAAAGACACACAAAATCAGAATGGCCACCACCATGCACAACATGAAGGGCACAGCCCCCTTGAGGATGGTGGTCAACTTGATGTCGGGCGAAATGCCATTGATCACAAACAGGTTCAGGCCGACAGGCGGCGTGATCAGACCCAGCTCCATGTTGATGGTGAGCACCACACCAAACCAGATCGGATCAAAACCGGCTGCCGTGATGACGGGCATCAGGATCGGCGTGGTCATCAAAATGATGGCAGCGGGCGGCAAAAAGCAGCCGGCCACCAGCAGCATCAGGTTGATGGCGGCCAGCACCACCCAGCGGTTCACCTGCAGGGCGCCAATGGCTTCGGCCACGGACTGCGTCACCTGCAACGAGGACATCATGTAACCGAACAGGATTGACGTGCCAATGATCAGCAGCAGCATGCCGGACTCGCGCAGCCCGTCGCGCAAAATATGCCACATGTCGCGTGGCCGCCAGACCTTGTAGATCACAGCCACCATCACCAGACACAGCATGGCGCCGACCCCGGCCGCCTCCGACGGCGTGGCAATGCCGCCATACAAGGAATAGACCACACCCGCAATCACCGCCAAGAAGGGCAACAGACGCGGCAGCAGCTCGACCTTTTCCTTCAGCGAATAAATACGGTCTTTGTCGATCAGCACCGTGCCGCGCTTCCAGCTCAAGAACAGCGCCCAGGCCATGAACATGCCGGTGAGCATGAGGCCCGGCAGGATGCCGGCAATGAACAGGCGGCCGATCGAGGTTTCCGAGGCAATGCCATACAGGATCATGGTGACGCTGGGCGGAATCAAAATACCCAGAGTGCCGCCCGCAGCGATGGCGCCAGTGGCCAGGTCGGCGTCGTAGCCGCGTTTGCGCATCTCGGGGATGCCCATCTTGCCAATGGCAGCACAAGTGGCGGGGGAAGAACCTGTGAGCGCCGAGAACAGCGCGCAGGCACCGATGTTGGAGATCACCAGCGAACCCGGCACCTTGTGCAGCAGCCGCGCCAGCGCTTCATACAGGTCACTGCCGGCGCGCGACGAGGCCACGGCTGCCCCCATGATGACAAACATGGGCAGCGACACCAGGGTGAAGTCATCCAGACCCGAAAAAATGGTTTCCGGCAGGAAGTGAACACTGGACCAGCCATCAAAAATGATCATGAAGCCCAGCGCCACCGCCCCCAGGCCAAAGGCAATGGGCAGCCCGGTGGACAACACCAGCATGGTGGTGGTGAAGACCAGCACACCAATCAACAACGGACTCATAGGTGGACTCCTGGCGTCATGCCGTAGGGTTCTTCTTTTCCGGTCCAGACCAGCCAGATCTCGGTGATGTACTGCAGACACAACAGGCCCAGGCCCACCGGCACGCTCAGGTGCGGAATCCACAGTCTGGCGCGCCACATCGATGAGGTGGTGTGGCCCGAGGTCCAGGTTTCATGCCACCACGACAGCGAGGCATAAAAGAACAATCCACAGAAGGCGAGCGCAATAAAGCTACCCGCAAAATAAAGCGCGCGCCGTCTGTTGCCGGCCACCACCATCGGCAAAATGTCCACTCCCACATGGCCGCGCGTCAGCAAGATGTAGGGGGCACCCAAAAAAGTGGCCGCCAGGATGGAAAAAGTGGAAAACTCCGTCTGCCAGATGGACGACTCACCGAGCACCGCCCGGACAAACACCATCTGGCACACCACCACAATCGCCAGCACGATCAGGCCCGCAGAAAACACCCCCAGTGCGCGCGAAACGGCGTAAACCGTCTGCACCCACAGGGGCAGGTTCTGTTCTTTTTCCTTATTTAACACTGAGCGCCTTCTCGATCAGCTCCTTGCCGCCAGGTACTTTTTCGGCAAAAACCTTGTAGGACGTCTTGTTGGCCACGGCGCGCCAGGCTTCGGCATCGGCATCGGTCATGCTGACCACCTTGACATTGTTTTTCTTGAAGATTTCAACCATTTCGTCGTCCAACTTCTTGGATTCGACGTTGAAATAGTTTTCGGCTTTTTTGGACGCTGCGGTCAGCGCTTTCTTTTGCGCGTCATTGAGCTTGTCCCAGCTGCGCTTGGAAATCAGCACCGGCTCGTACATGAACCACATCGCGTTGTCGCCAGGCGCCGTGATGCACTTGACCTGCTCGTACAGACGGAACGACACAAAGCTGCCGGTGGAGGTGTCCGTGCCCTGGATCACGCCCTGCTGCATCGCGTTGTACACCTCGTTGGACGGGATCGAAGCCACCGAGGCCCCTGCGCCCGCCCACATCTGCGAGAACGTGGCACCCGCAGAGCGCACTTTCATGCCGGCGGCATCTTCGGGCTTGAGAATGCATTTATCCTTGCCGGCAAAGGCACCCGCCAGCCAGGCGTCGGCCAGCACTTTGGCGCCACCCTGCTCAATGATGGCCTTGATGTCCTGCATGAAAGGCGAGCTATTGATGCGCAGCGCGTGGGCGTGGTTCTTGACCAAGCCCGGCATCAAGGTGGCGCCAAATTGCGGATGCATGCCCGAGGCGTAGTCCAGCGGCAGCGAGGTCATGTCGATCTGACCGGTCTGCATGGCTTTCCACTGGTCTTGCGCCTTCACCAGGCTGGCGCCGGGAAACACCTTGATGGTGAGATCGACATTGGCGGCGGCCACATCACGCGCAATCATCTGCACCATTTCGTCACGCACGTCGCCCTTGCCACCGGGAAACTGATGCGAGGCCTTGAGCGTGATGCTGTCGGCCAGCACGGCGGTCATGGGCAGGGCAGCGACCAGCAAGCAGGTCAGGGATTTGGCAAAGGCGGGGCATTTCATGGGTGTGTCTCCTGGATTTGGATCGGAATAAATAATTTTTTCGGGTTTCAAACGCATCCAGCTATTGTGATGAATGTGTTCATTAATGTAGTTTTTGTATTTTTTAAATGAATTAGTGAATACCCTAGGTAATTTATTGAATCCAGTAAAAACAGAAGTGCGAGAATTGAACGATGAAAATCTCCGATCACGTGTGCGAAAAAATTGAAGAACAAATCGCCACCGGCGCGTTGCCTCCCGGCTGCGCGCTCGATGAGGCCACCTTGGCCGAGCAGCACGGGGTGTCACGCACGCCGGTGCGGGAGGCCCTGATTCAATTGGCCGCCGAGGGCCTGATCGAGATCCGGCCGCGTCGCGGCGCCGTGGTCACCAGCATCGGCCCGGGCCGCCTGCTGGAAATGTTTGAAGTGATGGCCGAGCTTGAAGCCATGTGCGCACGGCTGGCCGCGCGGCGCATGAGTGAGGCCGAACGCAGCGCGTTGCAGGCCGCCCACCAGGCCTGCGAAGCCGCGCGCGACGCACAGGACTCTGACGAATATTTTTACTGTAACGAACGCTTCCACGCGGCCATTTACGCCGGCAGCCACAACGTCTTTTTGGGTGAGCAGGCGCAGCAACTGCAGCGGCGCTTACGCCCCTACCGGCGCCTGCAATTGCGCGTGCGCAACCGCATCAGCACCTCGTTTGTCGAGCACGACACCGTTGTGCGCGCCATTCTTGCAGGCGATGCAGCAGCCGCTGCCACCGCCCTGCATGACCATGTGGTGGTGCAAGGTGAGCGCTTTGGTGACCTGCTGGCGTCACTGGCCGAACTGGCCATGTCGGCGCAGACCTGATCTCTACAAGCCAGCGCGATGTCAACACCCTTCCCCTTCAAAACCTGCGCCCAGGTGCGCCAGACCCTGCTGGACAAGCAGGAAATTGCCCTGCTCGATGTGCGCGAAGAAGATGTTTTTGCCCAGGCGCATCCGCTGTTCGCCGCCAACCTGCCGCTGAATCGTGTGACCGCAGATGCGCGCCGCCGCATCCCGCGCCTGGACACCCTGATCGTGGTCTATGACGATGGCGAAGGCCTGGCCCAGCCCGCTGCCCAAACCCTGCAACAGCTCGGCTACAGCCAGGTCCACCTGTTGTACGGTGGTCTGCAAGGCTGGCTGCAAGCCGGTGGCGAAGTGTTTCAGGACGTCAATGTGCCGAGCAAAGCGTTTGGCGAGTTGGTTGACGCGCAGCGCCACACTCCCATGCTGTCGGCGCAGGAAGTCAAGGCCTTGCTCGACAAGCAAGCCAATGTGGTCGTGCTGGATGCCCGGCGCTTTGACGAATACCAGACCATGAACATCCCCACCAGCATCAGCGTGCCCGGTGCCGAGCTGGTGCTGCGCGCCGCCGCATTGGCACCCGACCCCAGCACCCGCATCATCGTCAACTGCGCCGGGCGCACCCGCAGCATCATCGGCACGCAGTCGCTGGTGAACGCGGGCATCACCAACCCGGTGGCGGCCCTGCGCAACGGCACCATCGGCTGGACGCTGGCCGGGCAGACGCTCGAACACGGTGCCGGTCGGCGAGCCACACCCGTGCCTGAGGCGCAGCGCCTGGCTGCCGCACAGCAGGCCCGCGCTGTGGCGGACCGTGCCGGGGTCAAGCGAGGACGACTGGCGGATGTGCTGCGCTTTCGCAGTGAAACAACGCGCACCAGCTACTGCCTGGATGTGCGCACGCCCGCGGAATTTTCCGCCGGCCACTTGCCCGGTTTTGCCAGCGCCCCCGGCGGCCAACTGGTGCAGGAAACCGATGTCACGATGCCGGTGCGCGGCGCGCGCGCGGTATTGGCCGACCTGGACGGTGTGCGCGCCAACATGACGGCTTCCTGGCTGGCACAAATGGGCTGGGAAGTGTGGGTGCTTGACGACCTGCAAGCTACCGACTTCAGCGAAACCGGTCAGCCGCCTGCGCCGGTTCCGCCATCGCCGCACCGCTATCGCCGCCCCTACGAAGGCACCGATAACCCGCATGAGGCGATGCAAGCCTATCTGGACTGGGAATATGGCCTGGTCGCGCAACTGGCGCGCGACGCCACGCACGGCTTCAAGGTGCTTTAAGCCCATTCAGCCCGGATACAAGCATGATGGAAGCCAGCCACTTTTACGAACCGCGCCTGGGCCATGGCTTGCCGCATGACCCGTTCAACGCCATCGTCGGGCCGCGCCCGATTGGCTGGATCTCGACACACAGCGCCGACGGTTTACTCAACCTGGCGCCCTACAGCTTTTTCACCGCCTTCAACTACACGCCGCCCATCGTCGGGTTTTCAAGCATTGGTTACAAGGATTCGGTGCGCAACATTGAAGCAAGCGGCGAATTTGTCTGGAATCTGGTGACGCGGCCGCTGGCCGAGGCCATGAACCAGACCAGTGCCGCCGTGGCGCCAGAGGTCAGTGAATTCGAGCTGGCCAGCCTGACGCCGCTGGCCTCTCGCCTGGTGGCGCCGCCGCGCATTGCCGAGAGCCCGGTCTCGTTTGAATGCCGCCTGACACAACTGCTGCAACTGCAGGATGCCGGCGGCCAAATATTGCCCACCTGGCTGGTGCTGGGCGAGGTGGTGGCAGTGCACATTGCCCAGCGTCTGCTGGTCAACGGCATCTATGACACCGCCCGCGCCGACCACGTGCTGCGCGGCGGCGGCGCGGCAGACTATTTCTCGGTAGGACCGGAGCAATTGTTCAAGATGCACCGCCCGCGCGGCTGAACTTCAAAACGCGCAGCGAGGAGCTGCCCGGATTCACACACCCCAGACAACATCCTTCCCCGCCTGCGCGCTGGTTTTGAGCAAATCGATGAAGGGCGCGGCGCGATCGCGCAACCTGACGCTGTCGCCCTCCACCTCAACCACGAGCTCTGGATGCTCGCGGCGCTTGGCCACGGCCGCCTCGTGAACCTCGATGGCGGCATCCAGCGCCGCAATGGCAGCTGGAATTTGGGCCACGGTGATGATGCCCTGGACTGAGGGCTCTTTGCCAATGATGCTGAGCATTTGCTCCCCATTGGCCTGAAGCATGATGACCTCTGCGGCGGCTTGGGATTTGAATTTGTAAATCATGATGGGCTCCAGAAGCGATTGTGTATACCGAAAACCGGCTGGTGCCATGCAGGCTAGCCCAAGTTGACTGACCCGCAAATGATCTAAATCAGCTCAGCCACACAAAAAGTAAAACAGAACGACCGCCATGCCACGCGCGTTCGTCTGTGCCGTGCACCGCAGCGGTCGACCTCGACGGTTGAAGCCTACCGCCGCAAGCGCTGCACCAGCGTCACCACCAGAAACGCCGCGCCGCCGGCCAGCACGCCCAGCAGCATGTTGAGCAGCATCCCCAAGCCGGGTTGCAGCAGGCTGCCCGCCACCGCACTGAGCTGCTCGATGCCCTGACCCAGGTCATGCCAGCCGTGCGCCAGAATGCCGCCACCCACCAGAAACATCGCCAAGGTGCCCAGCACGCTCAGGCTTTTCATGAGCCAAGGCGCAGCCAGCAGCAAGCCTCGGCCCAGCTTTTGTTGCAAGGCCTGCGCCACGCCGCTTTTGCGCTGGCTCAGGTACAAACCCAGGTCGTCGATCTTGACAATGCCGGCCACCAGGCCATACACGCCCACTGTCATCAGCAGCGCCACCCCGGCCAGCACGGTGAACTGCGTCATGAACGGGCTGGCGGCCACTGTGCCCAGGGTGATGACGATGATTTCGGTGGACAAAATGAAGTCCGTGCGTACGGCGCCCTTGATCTTGTCCTTTTCCACCACCACCAGATCGACCGTTGGATCCAGCAGGGCACTCACCAGTTGGACGTGCTCGGCGGCGTCTGGCTTGTGCAACAGCTTGTGCGCCACCTTCTCGAAACCTTCAAAACATAAAAACAGGCCGCCCGCCATCAACAAAGGCGTGATCGACCACGGCGCAATGGCGCTGAGCAACAAGGCGCCGGGCACCAGGATGGCTTTGTTGATGAACGAGCCCTTGCACACCGCCCACACCACCGGCAACTCGCGCTCGGCCCTGACACCGGACACCTGCTGGGCGTTCAGCGCCAGGTCGTCACCCAGCACCCCGGCCGTTTTTTTGGCGGCCACCTTGGTCAGCACGGCCACGTCGTCGAGCACCGTGGCGATATCGTCGAGCAACACCAAAAGACTAGTGGCCATGGTGGACGCGATTCATGAAGTAGTGAAAAAGAGCAAGGGCGAACGGGATCAGTTCAGGTCGCGTTTGAAGCGAATTTCCTCGACCCGGGTATTTCCCATGGGCACCGTCTTGATGCTGGTCATTTCACGCTTGAAGCCGGCCATGTCGAAAAAGCGCAGGGCGCGCTCGAAACCCAGCGGCACCCAGGCGCTGACCTTGGTGCAGCCTTCATAAATCAGACCTTCTCGGGCAGCGTCCCACAGCGCCAACCCCACGCCCTGGCCCCATTGCTCAGCCTCAACGTAAAGCGACCAGATCTCGCCCATGGTGTTGGGCGTCTTGGGGTCACGTGAGCGGTCGAAACCGACAAAACCCACGACCTTACCGCCTTGCACGGCCACCAGCACCTGAGGTTCGCTGTACTCAATGGCCTCGCGCCAGTACACCAGGCTGTGTTCGGGGGTGCCGCCCACGGGCACGGCTTCGCCAGGAAAAACCGCCTTGAAGGCGGCCTGGCTGGAACGGGTCCGAATTTCGGCAATGGCTTTGGCGTCACGCAGAATCGCGGGACGCACTTCGGTAGGCGTAATCAGGGACATAACAAGCGCCGGGGACCAGCCCGGCCATCAATCAAAGTAAGCAGGCGATTGTCGCCGCAAGACGACGAGGCGGTGATTCCTGGCAATCAGTAGGTGTACACGCCCTGCCCCGTTTTACGTCCCAGGCGGCCGGCAGCCACCATTTCTTTCAGCAAGGGACAGGCGCGGTACTTGCTGTCGCCAAACTCGCTCAAGTAAACCTCCATCACCGCCAGACACACGTCGAGACCCACCATGTCGGCCAGCGCCAGCGGGCCGATCGGCTGGTTGCAGCCCAGTTTCATGCCGGCATCGATGTCCTCTGGCGTGGCAAGGCCCTCGGCCAGCACAAAAAAGGCCTCGTTGATCATCGGCACCAAAATGCGGTTGACCACAAAACCGGGTGCGTTCTTCACCGTGATCGGGGTTTTGCCCAAAGCCGTGGCCATGGCGTGCACGGCAGCGTGGGTGGCATCGCTGGTTTGCAGGCCGCGGATAATTTCCACCAGCGCCATCATCGGCACCGGGTTGAAAAAATGCATGCCGATGAATTTGTCGGCGCGGGTGGTGACAGCGGCCAGCTTGGTAATGGAAATCGACGAGGTGTTGGAGGCAATGATCACCTCCGGGGCCAGCATGGCATCGAGCTGCTTGACGATTTTGACCTTCAGATCGTAGTTTTCAGTGGCGGCTTCAATCACCAATTGGGCGTCCTTGAGGTCGTCATGGCGGGTGCTGCCCTGGATGCGCGCCATCGCCGCAGTCTTGTCGTCGGCGGTGATCTTTTCTTTCTTGAGCAAACGGTCCAGGCTGCCCGACACGGTGGCGATGCCCTTGGCCACAGCGGCGTCTGAGATGTCGACCATCACCACCTTGATGCCCGACACGGCGCAAGCCTGTGCAATGCCGTTACCCATGGTGCCCGCGCCAATGATGCCAACTGTTGTGATGTCCATCTTGAAAACTCCAGAAAATTTAGACGGCAATGGTAACGGCATGAACCCCCGAAAAGCCTGACACA
>JBASJO010000509.1:0-3424 GCA_049655365.1 Rhodoferax sp.
GTTGTACATGCCCGCGTCGCTGCCAGGCATGTCCATCACCAAGGCGGCTGAGCTATTGCAAACGCAAAACAAGATCATCAAGAGCTTTCCCGAAGTGGTGTCGGTCTACGGTAAGGCTGGGCGAGCCAATACGGCAACCGATCCGGCGCCTACCGAGATGTTCGAGACCGTCATCAATCTCAAGCCCGAATCCGAATGGCGCTCGGGCATGACGATGGACAAGCTGATCGCCGAGTTAGACCAGGCGCTGCAGTTCCCAGGCGTATCCAACGCCTGGACCATGCCCATCAAGGCGCGCATCGACATGCTCTCAACCGGCATCCGTACGCCCATCGGTATCAAGGTTTTCGGCAAGGATCTGGGCGAAATGGAACGCCTGGCGCGCGAGATTGAAACTGTAGTCAAGCAGGTGCCTGGAACGACCTCCGCGTTCGCCGAGCGCATTACCGGCGGCTTCTACCTCAACATCGAGCCCGACCGGGCGCAACTGGCGCGCTACGGACTGGGGGTGGGGGAACTGCAGGACGTCATCGGCACGGCGCTGGGCGGCGAGATGGTGACGACCACCGTTGAAGGCCGAGAGCGTTTTGGTGTCACGGTGCGTTATCCGCGCGAACTGCGCGCTGACCCACAGCAGATCGCACGGGAGGTGCTCGTCCCGACCATGGACGGCGCCATGGTGCCGCTGGGGCAGGTCGCACGCGTTGAGATCGCCAAGGGCGCGCCTGGCATCCGCACGGAAAACGCGCTTCTATCAGCCTACATCTTCGTCGACATCCGCGACCGCGATATCGGTGGCTACGTGGCAGACGCCCGCAAAGCCGTGAACGAACAGGTCCAATTCCCGCCAGGCTACTACGCGACCTGGAGTGGACAGTTTGAATCGATGGAACGTGCGGTGCAGAAGATGAAGGTAGTCATTCCCGTCACCTTGCTTATCATCTTTCTGCTGCTGTACCTGAACTTCAAGCGCCTGACCGAAACCCTGATCGTCATGCTGTCGGTGCCGTTTGCACTGGTCGGAGGTATCTGGCTCATGTGGTGGATGGGCTACAACATGTCGGTGGCCGTCGCGGTGGGCTTCATCGCCCTGGCGGGTGTGGCCGCCGAGACCGGGGTGATCATGCTGATCTATCTCGACCATGCCTGGGAGGAAATCCAGGCCAAACGCCGCGCTGAAAACAAAGAGCCTAGCGTTGCGGATCTCTATGAAGCCATCATGGAAGGGGCTGTGGAGCGCGTGCGTCCCAAGATGATGACGGTGGTCGCCATCATGGCTGGCCTGCTTCCCATCCTGTGGGGGACTGGAACAGGCTCGGAGGTGATGAGCCGCATCGCCGCACCGATGGTGGGAGGGATGATTTCGTCGACTGTGCTCACACTGGCCGTGATCCCGGCCATTTATGGCCTGGTCAAGCAGTGGCGACTGCCGAAAATGGCGAGATAAGGCTGCCTGATGGGCCGAGCGCGCCCTCGATACATGGAAAGAAAGCAACTATCCCCCGGCAAAACCGGGGGCTTTAAGTTGTGAGCCGCTCGAAGCGGCTACATACGGTCGCTGACGCGACCTCTCAGTTTTGGAGCCACCGTATTGGTGGCGGGATCACTTCCAAAGCCCCATCTGTTCGAGCCTCTCATCTTCATTTTCCTGCTCGCGGATGTACTGCCTGATGCCACCAGCCCTCCGCCGTAGCCGACACAGTGCAAAAATGATGATCAGTCATTTTGGCACTGGCAATGTATGCGTCCGGCAATCCCATCTTGAGATAGACCCAGCGCCGAGGCATCGTGTGCACGATGAAGATCATGCACACCTTGGCGAACGACACGATCGCCCAACGCCCCAAGCGGCGCTATTACTCCCCGGTACTCAAAGCTCAGATCGTGGCCGAATGCCAGGTCTCCGGCGCGTCAGTGGCTGACCCTTACGCCTACCTGCGCGAAGTGATGGCACGCCTGCCGATGCAGCGCGCCAGCCAGGTCGGCAAACTGCTGCCGCACCGCTGTGAGCCCACTAAGGCTTCAAGCATTTAGATAGGACTCGACTGCGCCTCCATTGCTGCGATCAGCGGACAACGTACTATGCCCCTTGCCGAACCGCAGAGACGAACCAACGATGAAAGTGCTGCTTCCATCCGTTGTAAGTCCGCAAGCTTGAGTCGAACTTCAACGAGCTTGGTCTCAGCCTTCACACGAGCGTGAGCACAACTCTCCCCATCTTCAAGTTGAAGCAGCTGCGCGGTCTCGTCCAAGCTGAAACCCAACCGCTTCGCGGCTTTGATGAAGTGCAATCGAGACTGATCGTTCCTGCCGTAGCGCCGAATGCTGCCCGAGGGCCGTTCGGGTTCTAGCATCAGCCTCTTGCGCTGGTAGAACCGAATGGTTTCAACGTTGACACCGGCCGCCTTGGCCAGATCTCCGATGGTCATGCCTGGGTCTGCGTCCAGAGGGTTGTTGTACATGGTTCTTGACTCCGTACTGGGGTACGGTTCTAAGCTTATGCGATGTCACTTGATTCTCTCAACCAAGTTAGCGGTGGCAAGGCACTAATCGCTGGCGGTCTGTCTGCGCTCTTCGCGTCTGCCTGCTGCCTTGGCCCCCTGGTGCTGATCATGCTGGGTGTATCTGGCGCCTGGATCAGCACATTGACGTTGCTGGAGCCTTACCAGCCGTTGTTCATCGGTTCGGCCATCGTCGCGCTGTTCTTTGCGGCCCGCCGAATTTGGCGCCCAGTCGCTGCCTGTAAACCTGGACAGGTTTGCCAAAGGCCTGTGGTTAAGCGTTCCTACAAGACGTTGTTTGCACTGGTGGTCCTGCTGTTGGTGACCGCAATGACGTTCCCCCTGATCGCCCACTGGTTCTATTGATGAAAAGAAACGAAATGAAGCGAGCAATCCTGGCAAGTGCTGTGCTTGTGTTGGCGTCACCCGGCTGGGCTGCACAACAGATGGTCACCCTTTCGGTACCTGGCATGAATTGCGCTACTTGCCCGATCACAGTCAAGAAAGCGCTGACCCGGGTAGAAGGAGTCATTGATGTGAAATCCAACTTGGCCAAGCGAGAAACCACGGTGATCTTTGACGACACCAGAATCAAGGTGGACGCACTGACCAAGGCCACTACGGAAGCCGGATTCCCGTCAACTGTTGCCCCAAATAAGCCATGACAAATGTGATCCTGAACTCAGTTCTGACGTGTCCTGACTGCGGACATGCAAAGAACGAAACCATGCCAACCGACGCATGCCAATGGTTCTACGAGTGCAAAGAGTGTCACACCGTCCTTCGTCCAAAACCGGGCGATTGTTGTGTGTTCTGCTCGTACGGGTCAGTGCCGTGCCCTCCGATCCAATCCGGTGATCAAGCCACTTGCTGCCGGCCCGAAACCTGAAGGTTCGCACGCACTGTCGGGGCGGCCCCCGTCC
>JBASJO010000510.1:0-4702 GCA_049655365.1 Rhodoferax sp.
AGCTTGGTGACGCCTTCGTCGCGGCCATTGGCAATGGCCCGACCCGACGCGTTCCAGGGGAACAGACCCTTCTTGACCTTGATGCCCTGGGCTTTCGCCTGGTCTTCGGTCAGGCCCACCCAGGCCACTTCGGGGTCGGTGTAGGCCACACTCGGAATCACGCGAGCGTTGAAAGCCGCGGCCGCCAGCTCCTTGTTGCCCTGCAGTTCACCGGCGATGACTTCTGCGGCCACATGCGCTTCGTGCACCGCCTTGTGCGCCAGCATGGGCTGGCCCACGATGTCGCCGATGGCGAAGATGTGCGGCACATTGGTGCGCATCTGGATGTCGACGTTGATGAAGCCACGGTCCGTGACAGCCACGCCGGCTTTGTCGGCGGCGATCTTCTTGCCGTTGGGCGTGCGGCCCACGGCTTGCAGCACCAGGTCGTAGACCTGGGGTGCCGGCGCCGTGCCGCCCTCCTCGGCTGGTGCAAACGTCACCTCGATGCCTTCGGGCAAGGCACGGGCAGCCACCGTCTTGGTCTTGAGCATGATGTTGTCAAAACGCGGCGCGTTCATCTTTTGCCAGATTTTGACCAGGTCGCGGTCGGCGCCCTGCATCAGGCCGTCGAGCATTTCGACCACATCCAGGCGTGCGCCGAGCGTGCTGTAGACCGTGCCCATTTCCAGGCCGATGATGCCGCCACCCAGAATCAACATGCGCTTGGGGACTTCTTTCAAAGCCAGCGCACCGGTGGAATCGACCACGCGCGGGTCGTTCGGCATGAACGGCAGGCGCACCGCTTGTGAGCCGGCGGCGATGATGCACTTCTTGAACGCAATGGTTTGTGTCGTGCCGGTTTTTTCCTGCGAGGTGCCGGTGGTTTCCTCGACCTGCACATGGTTGGCACCGACAAAGGCACCGTAGCCACGAACGATGGTGACCTTGCGCATCTTGGCCATGGCAGCCAGGCCACCGGTCAACTTGCCGATGACTTTTTCCTTGTGACCACGCAGGGTGTCGACATTGACCACCGGTTTGCCAAAATCCACGCCCAGGGCGCTGAGGTGACTCACTTCGTCGATGACCGCCGCCACATGCAGCAGCGCCTTGCTGGGAATGCAGCCCACGTTCAGGCAAACGCCGCCGAGCTGGGCGTAACGCTCGACCAGAACGACCTTGAGCCCAAGGTCGGCGGCGCGGAACGCGGCCGAATAACCGCCCGGGCCGGCGCCGAGCACCAGCAGGTCGCAGTCCAGGTCGGCGCTGCCGGCAAAACTAGCCGCAACGGGCGCGTTGACGGGTGCCGCATCCGTTCGCCCTGATTCCGTTCGTCCTGAGCCTGTCGAAGGAGTCGAAGAGCCGACTGGCGCTGCAACCGGACTTGCCGCCATCTGCGCAGGGGCTTCGACAGGCTCAGCCCGAACGGCATCAGATTCCAGCACCAGCAGCAGCGAGCCTTTGGAGACCTTGTCGCCCAGTGCCACCTTGAGTTCTTTCACCACACCGGCGTGGCTGCACGGGATTTCCATGGACGCCTTGTCAGACTCCACGGTGATCAGGCTTTGCTCGGCCTTGACGGTGTCGCCGGGTTTGACCAGCAGTTCAATGACCGTGACTTCGGCGAAGTCGCCAATGTCGGGGACCTTGATGTCGATGAGTGCCATGTTTTTCTTTCTTGTTAAAGCAAGACTCTGCGGAAATCGCCGAGGATCTGACCCAGATAGACGTTGAAGCGGGCCGCAGCGGCGCCATCAATCACGCGGTGGTCCCAGGTCAGGCTGAGCGGCAACATCAGGCGAGGCTGGAAGGCTTTGCCATCCCACACCGGTTCGATGGTCGAGCGGCAGACACCCAGAATGGCCACCTCGGGCGCATTGATGATGGGCGTGAAATAGCGCCCGCCAATGCCGCCCAGGCTGCTGATGGTGAAGCTGGCGCCCGACATTTCGGCCGGACTCAGCTTGCCGTCGCGCGCCTTCTTGGCCAGTTCACTCATTTCAGCGCTGATCTGGAAGATGCCCTTCTTGTCGGCATCCTTGATTACCGGCACCATCAGGCCATTGGGCGTGTCAGCGGCAAAACCAATGTGGAAATACTGCTTGTAGATCAGCGCATCGCCGTCCAGGCTGCTGTTGAACTCGGGGTATTTCTTGAGCGCGGCCACGCAGGCCTTGATCAGGAAAGCAAGCATGGTGACCTTGACACCCGACTTTTCGTTTTCCTTATTGGTGGAGACGCGGAAAGCTTCCAGGTCGGTGATGTCGCAGTCGTCATGGTTGGTGACAGCCGGAATCAGAACAGCATTGCGCAGCAGGTTGGCGCCGCTGATCTTCTTGATGCGCGACATTTCCTTGCGCTCGATCGGACCGAACTTGGCAAAGTCGACCTTGGGCCAGGGGATCAGACCAAGCTCGGAGCCACCGCCACCCGCCGCAGGTTTGGCCGCTTGTTGGGCTGCAATGGCTTGGGTCTGCACCGCGCCGCTCATGACCGAGCGCGTGAAAGACTGAACGTCGGCATCGGTGATACGACCCTTGAGGCCGCTGCCTTTGACCTCATTCAACGGCACGCCGAGTTCGCGGGCAAACTTGCGCACCGACGGCGACGCATGGGGCAGGCCCACCGGTGCCGTGGTGGGGTTGTGGGCGGGCACGGCCAGAGCTGCTGCGGGTGCGGCTGCAGCAGGTGCAAGCGTTGCCGGGGCGAGCCCTTCGACAAGCTCAGGACGAACGGCGACGGGTGCTGCGGGTGCAGCGACCGTGGTCACGGTACCTTCCAAAATCGCAAGCAGGTCGCCAATATTGACCTTGTCACCCAGCTTGACCTTGAGTTCCTTGACGGCGCCGGCTGCGCTCGACGGGATTTCCATCGAGGCCTTGTCCGACTCGACCGTGATCAGGCTTTGCTCGACCTTGACGGCATCACCCGCCTTGACCATGATCTCGATCACGGTGACGTCCTTGAAGTCGCCAATGTCGGGGACACGCACTTCAACCGGACCGCTGGCAACAGCCGGTGCCGCAACGGGTGCTGCTGCCACCGGTGCGGCGGCCGGCGCGGCTGGCGCCGCAGCGACTGCGGGGCTTGGTGCTGCAGCGGCTGCTTCGCCAGCCACTTCGAGCATCAGGATCAGCGAGCCTTTTGTAACCTTGTCACCCAAGGCGACCTTGAGCTCCTTGACCACGCCACTGTGGCTGGAAGGTATTTCCATCGAGGCCTTGTCCGACTCCACCGTGATCAGGCTTTGTTCCGCCTTGACGCTGTCGCCGGGCTTGACCATCAACTCGATGACCGTTACCTCATCAAAGTCCCCAATATCCGGGACTGTTACTTCTATGATTGCCATGTTGTTCATCCTAATCGGTTGGGGTCAGAGCACATTTGCCGCGCAAAGTGGTCTGACCCGCAAAGTTGTTTTGGCTTACGCGTAGAGCGGATTAACTTTTTCGGTGTTGATACCGTACTTGGCAATGGCCTCGGCCACTTTGGCGACCGGCACCTTGCCGTCCTCGCTGAGGGCCTTGAGGGCGGCGACCACGATGTAATGGCGGTTGATCTCGAAATGTTCGCGCAATTTGGAGCGAAAGTCGCTGCGGCCGTAACCGTCAGTGCCCAGCACCTTGTAGCTGCGGCCCTTCGGGATGAACGAGCGGATCTGCTCGGCATAGGCCTTCATGTAGTCGGTCGATGCCACCACCGGGCCGTCATGGCCGGCGAGTTGTTGCGCCACAAACGACACTTGTGGCGGGGCTGTGGGGTGCAGCAGGTTGACACGCTCGCAGGCTTGGCCGTCACGCGCCAGTTCGTTGAAGCTGGGGCAGCTCCAGACATCCGCGCTCACGCCCCAGTCCTGGGCCAGCAGTTGCTGCGCAAAGAAACTTTCGCGCAGGATGGTGCCCGAGCCCAGCAGCTGCACGCGCGGCCCGCTGGCATTCGCATCACCGGGTTTGCACAGGTACATGCCCTTGATGATTTGCTCTTCAGTGCCTGGCGTGAGGCCGGGCATGGCGTAGTTTTCGTTGAGCAGGGTCACGTAGTAATACACGTTTTCCTGTTTTTCCACCATACGCTTCAGGCCATGGTGCAGGATGACGCCGACTTCGTGGGCAAAGGTCGGGTCATAAGACACGCAGTTCGGAATGGTGCCGGCCAGAATGTGGCTGTGGCCGTCTTCGTGCTGCAGGCCCTCGCCGTTGAGCGTGGTGCGCCCCGAAGTGCCGCCCAGCAAGAAACCGCGTGCCTGCATGTCGCCGGCAGCCCAGGCCAGGTCGCCAATGCGCTGGAAGCCGAACATCGAGTAATACACATAAAACGGCACCATGATGCGGTTGCTGGTGGAGTAGCTGGTGGCCGCCGCGATCCAGCTGGCCATGCCGCCGGCCTCGTTGATGCCTTCCTGCAGCACCTGGCCCTTGACATCTTCCTTGTAGTACATCACCTGGTCCTTGTCGACCGGGGTGTACTGCTGACCCTCGGGGTTGTAGATGCCGATCTGGCGAAACAAGCCTTCCATGCCAAAGGTGCGGCCTTCATCGACCAGGATCGGCACCACGCGCGGGCCCAGCGCCTGGTCACGCAGCAACTGCGTCAAAAAGCGCACATAGGCTTGCGTGGTGGAGATTTCACGGCCTTCCGCCGTCGGCTCGATCACGCTCTTGAAGACCTCGAGCGCCGGCACGGTGAATTGCTCGTCGGCCTTGGTGCGGCGGTGCGGCAA
>JBASJO010000511.1:0-1888 GCA_049655365.1 Rhodoferax sp.
ATTTGACCGTTGCGATGGTCAACCAGGACACTTAAGTTTTCGTCCACGAAGTCCTTGTTGTAGACACGAATCTCATGCCCATGGGTTTGAAGACTTGTGACGCCAAATTCTTTACCTTGTTCTCGGGCGATGAACTTAGCGCCTTCGTAATTCCACGGTAGTGCTCCAACTTGCATGCTGCGAAAGACACGCGATAAAGTGGTCTTTCCGGAATAGTTGCGGCCATAAAGAATATTCAAGCGTTTAAAGTTTTCGACATTGTTGCCGTGGTCACGAATCGACTTCTTCCAGTCGAAATTGTTGAATGATCCAAAACTCTCTATGTCAATTTGATTGATCATTTTTAACCGCCGTCCCTATTAAATTTCATCACGATTTGCTAAACGTACGCATCACAAACGTTTGTTAAAAATGGGCGCATTGGTAATGCGGGTTTGCTCTGCCTGCGGTGCTAGTGGCACAAGGTGCGCGCGAACGTCCTTGGATCGAACAGCTGCGCGCCGCCAATGACTGGGCCAACAGCTCGGAGAACTGGCGCAGTTTGAGCAAGCTGGTGTTGGGGTCTTCTGCAAAGTACCGTTCGGCCAACGCGCCCAAACGCCATAGCTGCTCCTCATAGGTGCGCAGCATGTCAAAGTTTGAGCGGATGTTATTTTTCATGTGGCTCGGCCAAGCAGGCTGTGATTCTTCCTGTCGATATGGTGGATTTCACCAATCATTGTTGGTTCAGGCGCAAGAGGCCGGTGTGATGCTTGCCATGATGTTCCCGTCCCTGAGAAGTAATGAGCGGATGATAGCCCACCGTGGTGGGCAGATGAGTTGCCACCTGTGTGACCTTGGCAGGCGCATGGCACGCGGTTGGCGCACAAGGACTATTGCGACAAATAAAGTGGCGCGATTTGGAAATCACGACACATAAATAAAGACCTTCTGACGCAGCCAAATGCTGCCTCGGTGCTCATGATCCAAGCCTGCGCCCAAACCCCCCATCCCCACCCACCCCAATCACCAACCTATGCGTCGCCCTGGTCGCCGCCACATAAAACACCCGCGCTGCTTCCATCTCGTCCTCACCCTGCGCAGGCATGTGCCCGACGCCGGGCAGGGCCACCACGGGAAACTCCAGGCCCTTGCTGACATGCATGGTCATGATCTGGATGCTGTCGCTGCCGGGTTTGAAATCGCCCGCCTTCTTGCGCACATGGTGCGGTAGCTGGCGCTGGCGCAGGGCGGCGGCGCACAGGTCCATGGTGTTCCAGTCGCGGCACAGGATGGCCATGTCGCCCCAGGCGTGGCCCTCTTGATGTGCGGCGTTCAGGTGGTCCGCAATCGCATAGGCTTCCTCGCGCAAGCTTGGCAGGCGGATGAATAGCGGCGCCTCGCCATCGCGCCCGCAACTGATGGGGTGCAGCAGCGGGATGCCGTCGTCGTCCTTGTCGTCGGCCGTCAGCAGGTCGGCGGCGATCAGGCTGGCGGTCTGCAAAATCTGCTGGGTGTTGCGGTAGTTGATTTTCAGGATGGTGGTGCGTCCTTGCGCGGCAATGCCCACGCTTTTGAAGCTGAACTGCTTGCTGCGGCTGCGCTCGTACAGGCTCTGCGCATCATCAAACAGCACCAGCTGGCTGTTGGTGGCGGGGTCCACCATTTGCGTCACCAGTTTGAGCCATTCGGGCGCAAAGTCGTGGCCTTCGTCGATCAGCACCGCCTGGTATTGGCCGCTGGGGATTTGCTGGCGCTCCACGCCGTGGATGACGCGTTGCACCATCTCCACCATCTTCTCTGCCACCGGCATGCGGTAGTCGGGAAGCGTCTGGCCAAACGCCACCAGTTGGTCGCGGCACCATTTATGAAAATGCCGCACATGCACGCTGCTGGTCAGGCCTTTGGC
>JBASJO010000512.1:0-2278 GCA_049655365.1 Rhodoferax sp.
ACGGATCAAAAACGCCAGCACGCGGTCGGCCAGCTTGCCGTAGGGCGGCATCAGGAATTTCAGCGTCGGAAAGCGCCCCTGGTAAAACACCGGCCTCAGCTTGGAGAAGGTGTTGAAGCCATCGTGCCCGTGGTAGTGGCCCATCCCCGATTCGCCCACTCCGCCGAAGGGCAGGTCGTGCTGACCGACGTGGAAAAGTGCATCGTTGACCGACACGCCGCCGGACATGATGCGGTCCAGCAGCATGCGCAATGTGCCTCGGTCGTGGCTGAAGGGATAGACCGCCAGCGGCCGCGGACCGGCGTTGACGGCGTCGACCACCTCTTCGAGCGAGCGGTAGCCGCGGATCGGCAGGATGGGGCCGAAGATCTCGCGCTGCCAAAGCACGCTCTCCGGCGGTGCATCCAGCACGATGTGCGGGTTGATCTTGCGCGTGGAGGCGTCGAAGGTCGGGCCGGGCAGCATCGGCAGCAGCGTGGCGCCGCGCTCACGCGCATCGTCCAGTGCGGCCAGCAGGCGGTCGAACGAGCGCTGATCAATGATCGATGTGTAGTCGGGTGAATCCAGCGTGGGGTAGCGCGCCGGCACGATCTCGCGCGCCGCCTGCACGAAGGCTTCCACCTGGGCCTGCGGCAGCCACAGGTGGTCGACCGTGGTGCAGATCTGGCCGGCATTGAGGAATTTGACGAACAGGATGCGCTCGGCTGCCACGCGCACCGGGAAGTCTTCGCAGAGGATGGCCGGTGAACGTCCTCCCAGTTCCAGCGTCACAGGACACAGATTCTGCGCCGCGGCGCTCATCACCAGTCGGCCAGTGGCGCCCGAGCCGGTGAACAGCAGGTGGTCGAAGGGCAGCTTGGCGAATTCGACGCCGACGCCGCCGGTCTCGTCGAAGAACTGCAGCTTCTCGGGCGGAAAGTAGGCCGGCATGCGCTCGATCAGCAGCCGCGCCAGGTGGCGCGAGTTCTCGCTCATCTTGACCATGGCGCGGTTGCCGGCGGCGAAGATCGACGTCAGCGGCACCAGGCTCAAATTCAGCGGAAAGTTCCACGGCACGATCACGCCGACCACGCCCAGCGGCTGCGGTATCACGCGGTTGCTGGCGCCGAAGAAGGTGCGCAGGTCGACGCTACGCCGCTGCGTCTTCATCCAGCCGCGCAGGTGCCGGGCGGCGTGGTCGATGCCGTCGACGGCAGGAACGATCTCCGCCAGCAGGGTTTCGTGGCGCGAGCGGTGGCCGTAATCGGCACTGATGGCATCGCACAGGGCTTCCTTGTGCTCGCGCACGAAGCGCTGCAGGGTGCGCAAATCCGCCTTGCGCTCGGCCAGCGTGGGGACAGGGTGGGCCAAATAGGCCTTTCGCTGCAGCGCAAGCGCAGCCGCTAGCGGGCTCGGGGGATGGGTCTGGTTCATGACATCGAGAAGTTTATGCCGGAACCGTTGAGCCGGGCGCGCCGCGTGTCCGGATTGAACTCAGTCCCCTAAATTGACACCTTTGCCATGGGGTTTGAACAGGCTCACCACACCGCCGCAAGACGGCCATCACTCAGGCGCACCGCGCGCGCGGCCATGGCGCGGGCCTCCTGTTCGTCGTGCGTGACCAGCAAGGTGGGCACGCCGGCGGCCTGGATGCGGGCCTTGAACTCGTCGCGCAGGCTGGCGCGCAAGTCGGCGTCCAAGGCGGAAAATGGCTCGTCGAGCAACAGCGCACGCGGCTGGGTGATCAGCGCACGCGCCAGCGCCACGCGCTGCTGTTCGCCGCCCGACAAATGCCAGACCTTGTGCCGGGCATGGTCGGCCAGGCCAAACAGTGCCAGCATCTCCAGCGCTTTAACCCTTGCCCTGGACTTGGCAAGGCGCTGCTCGACCAGACCAAAGGCCACGTTGTCAAGCACGTTGAGATGCGGGAACAAGGCGAAGTCCTGAAACATCAGGGCAAAACGGCGCTGCTCGGGCGGACTCAGGGTGATGTCCCGGCCATCAAACCAGACGCTGCCACCCAAGGGCTGCTGCAGGCCCGCCACGATGGCCAGCAAGGTGCTTTTGCCGCTTCCTGACGGCCCCAGCAAAGCGACAATTTCGCCGGCAGCCACCGACAGATTGATGTCTTGCAGCAGGGTGCGCTCGCCATAGTTCTGGCTGATGTGGCGCAATTCAAGCATGGCGCAACTCTCCCATCCGCGCGTTCCCTGCAGTTGGCTGACCGGGCACCTCACGCTCCGTCACCGGCCACTCGATCAGCAAAAAGGCCAGCAGCGCCAGCAGCATCAAGAGATTC
>JBASJO010000513.1:0-7243 GCA_049655365.1 Rhodoferax sp.
ACCTCAGTGTCGCCTGTCCGGCCGATGAAAACGAGTGCCGCCAGTTGCTCAGCACCGCGTTTGCCCAAAACAGCCCGGTGGCCGTGCGCTACCCGCGTGGCGTCGGTGCCGGTGTGCCGGTGAGGGATACGCTTGACGCACTGCCTTTTGGCAAGGGCGAAATCCGCCGCAGCGGCCAGCGCATTGCCATTCTGGCCTTTGGCACGCTGCTGTACCCGGCGCTTGAAGCCGCACAAGCCCTGGATGCCACCGTGGTCAACATGCGTTGGGCCAAGCCGCTCGATGTGGCCTTGCTGCTGCAGGTGGCCGCTGGCCACGAGTCCTTGGTGACCGTGGAAGAGGGCGCTGTGATGGGCGGGGCCGGCAGCGCCGTGCTGGAAGCGCTGGCTGGCGCCGGCATGACCCGACCGGTGTTGCAATTGGGCCTGCGTGACGCCTTCATCGAGCACGGTGACCCGGCCAAATTGCTGGCCTTGGAAAGCCTGGACGCCTCCGGGATCGAAGCCGCTATCCGTGCCCGCTTTGCGTTGGCGCAAGCTTTGTGAAAAAGCAAGTCTTTTTGAGGGTAAACCCGCCCGCTTGCAGAGGGTGCGCTTCTTAGAATATCAGGTGACACTTAAGCGTCATGGTCATGCCTTGCTGCATGACATGGAATTCAGTTTGCAAACCAGGAGTAAATCAATGGATCGTCGTTCGCTTATCAAAAATGCAGGTATCGCGGGTGTTTTGGCCGCCGGTGCAGCACCCGCCGTGCATGCCCAAGGCGCCACTGTGCGCTGGCGTCTGGCTTCGAGCTTCCCCAAGTCATTGCCCACCATTTTTGGCAGTGCAGAGATGTTTGCCAAGACCGTCAAGGAATTGTCGGGCGGCAAGTTTGAAGTGTCGGTGCATGCGGGCGGTGAATTGATGCCCGCGTTCGGTGTGGTCGATGGCATTCAGAACGGCACCGTCGAGATGGCCCAGACAGCCTCCTATTATTTCACCGGCAAGGATCCCATTTTTGCCTTTGGTTGCGCTGTGCCGTTTGGCCTGACCGCGCGCCAGATGGACGCCTGGATGGAGCACGGCAATGGCCGCAAGCTGATGGACGAGTTCTATGCCAAGTACAACATCAAGAGCCGCAGCGCAGGCAACACCGGCACCCAGATGGGCGGCTGGTACCGCAAGGAAATCAAGACCGTGAACGACCTCAAGGGTCTGAAGATGCGCATGGGCGGCGGCCTGTTTGGCGAAGCCATGCAAAAGCTCGGTGTGGTGTCGCAAAACATGCCCGCCGGCGAGGTTTATCAGGCACTTGAAAAAGGCACACTCGACGCCACCGAGTTCGTCGGTCCCTACGACGACCAGAAGCTGGGCTTCAACAAGGTGGCGCCGTTCTACTACTACCCGGGCTGGTGGGAGGGTGGTGCCGAGCTCGAGTTTTTCATCAACACCAAGGCCTATGCGGCGCTGCCTCCCGAGTACCGGGCCATGGTGGACGTGGCCACGGCCGTGGCGGCACGCGACATGACGGCCAAGTACGATGCCTTCAACCCGATCGCCCTGAAGAAACTGGTGGCCGACGGCACCAAGCTCAAGCCTTTCCCCAAGGCCGTCATGGACGCCGGCTTCAAGGCTTCCATGGAGGTGTTTGCCGCCCACGAAGCCAAGTCGCCAGAGTTCAAGAAAATTCACCAGGACATGCGCGCCTTCCAGCGTGACCAGTTGCTGTGGCTGCGTTTCTCGGAAATGCAGTTTGACCGCTACATGGCGGGTGTCAAGATTTAACGCTTCAACCGTTAACCTGCCGCGCCTCAAACACCTGTGGGTGTTTGAGGCGTTCTTATTTGTGCACCTCGGCCTGATTGGTCGAGGTGCTGCCTCAGGGCTTGGCTTTCTTGGCGTCCTTGGCAATGGCTTCCTGCATGGCGGCCATGGGGTCGGCTTCCTCGTCCATGGCGGGCGGTGCCTCCAGGGTGGGCGCGGCCTTGTCCGTGGGTTTGGCCTCTTCGGCGGGCTTCGCCTCATCGGTCGGGGGCTCGTCGGCGCCGTCCATGGGTTCGGTGTCCAGCATTTGCAGCTGTTCCATCACAGCGGCGTCGCTCAAGCCCTTGTCGGTGGACATGTTGCCAACCACCAGATAGGGGAACGCCATGATGGCGACCACCATGCTGAGCTGCAGCACGATGAAGGCTATCGAGCCCTTGTAGATCTCGTTGGTGCTCACGGCCCGGATGGTCTGGCCGGTCACGCGGTCCTTGTAGTCGAACTTGGCCGCCACGCTGCGCAGGTAAAACAGCGCGAAGCCAAAGGGCGGTGTCAGGAACGAGGTTTGCAGATTCATGGCGATGATCACGCCAAACCAGATCATGGCCATGTCAGGCGTCATGCCCGGCACCAGGCCGGGCAGGATTTTTTCGGCCACCGGGGCCAGCAACGGCAGCACGATGAAGGCGATCTCGAAGAAATCGATGAACATGCCCAGCACAAACACCAGGATGTTCACCACAATCAAAAAGCCCCAGCCACCACCCGGCATGTCGGTGAACAGGTGCTCGACCCAGATATGGCCATCGGCCGCGTTGAAGGTGAAGCTGAACACCGTGGAGCCGATCAGGATGAACAGCACGAACGAGGCCAGCTTGGCCGTGTTTTCCAGGGCCTGACTGAGCAGCGGCATGGACAGGCGACGCTTGCCAATGGCCAGGATCAGGGCACCGAGTGCGCCCATGGCGCCGCCCTCGGTCGGCGTGGCCACCCCCAGAAAAATCGTGCCCAGCACCAGAAAGATCAGGATCAGCGGTGGCATCAGCACAAAGGTGACCTGCTCGGCCAGCCGGGACAGCAGCCCCATTCTTGTGATGCGGTTAAAAAGCGCCAGCACCAGCCCGGTGATGGAGGCCAGCGTCAGGGTCATGATGACGATCTCGTCACCTGCGGAAGGCATGCTGCGCTCCAGCCAGCGTGTCATCAGGCTGTTGTGCACCTGGGACCAGCTCCAGCCCACCGCCGCACAAATCAACACCAGCACCAGCAGTGAGCGGTGGCCCGAACTGCCGTTGGGCTCGCGATAAATCCGGGCTTCCTGGGGCAGGGCAGGCACCCAGCCCGGCTTGACCAGTGCCACGATCACGACAAACCCGATGTACAGCGCCACCAGCAGCAGGCCAGGCAACAGGGCACCGGCATACATGTCGCCCACGGAACGACCCAACTGGTCGGCCAGCACAATCAGCACCAGCGACGGCGGGACTGCCTGCGCCAGCGTGCCCGAGGCGGTGATGGCGCCGGTGGCGATGGTGCGGTTGTAACCGTAGCGCAGCATGATGGGCAGCGAGATCAGACCCATGGAAATCACGGCAGCCGCCACCACGCCGGTGGTGGCGGCCAGCAGCGCACCCACCAGAATCACGGCAATGGCCAGGCCGCCGCGCAGCGGGCCAAAGACCTGGCCCACGGTTTCAAGCAAGTCCTCGGCCATGCCGGAGCGTTCCAGAATGATGCCCATGAAGGTGAAAAACGGAATCGCCAGCAGCGTGTCGTTTTGCATGATGCCGAATATGCGCAGTGGCAGCGCCTGAAACAGCGAGGCCGGAAAGATACCGGCCTCCATGCCGATGAAGCCAAACGCCAGGCCGGTCGCGGCCAGGGCAAACGCCACGGGAAAACCGGTCAGCAAGAAGGCGAGCAGTCCGCAAAACATGAGCGGCACAAATTGTTGTGCCAGAAAGGTGGTCTGCATTTATTTGCCCTCAGCCAGTTTGCGGGCAACGATGGCCTCGAGTTCTTCCAGGTGTTTTTCCTCGTCTGATTTGTTGACCTCATGCGACAACGCGTCGGGGCCCTGGCCTTTCAGGAAAGCAATGCGCTTGATCAATTCCGACAGCCCCTGCAGTGCCAGCAGCGAAAAACCAAGTGGAATCAGGCCGTAGGCCGGCCAGCGGATAAGGCCGCCGGGGTTGGGTGACATTTCACCCGTAGCCAGCGCGTTGGTGAACAGCGGCCAGCTCAAGGCGATGCTGAGCAGACAAAACGGCAACAGCACGATGAGGATGCCGACCACGTCAATCCAGTTGCGCGTGCGCGCCGTTAATTTGGAGGCAACAAAATCAATGCGGACGTGCGAATTTTTCAGAAAACCATAACCAGCGCCCATCAAAAAAACAGCGGCAAACAGGTACCACTGAATCTCCAGCAGGCCGTTGGAGCTGACGTTGAACATTTTGCGCACGATGGCGTTGCCGGCGCTGATCAGGGTGGTGGCCAGGATCAGCCACATGCTGAGTTTGCCGACCCAGGTGGTGATCTGGTCGATCAGCCGGGACAGCGCGAGAAATGGGGTCATGGTGTTTTCATTGTGTTGAAGGCCAGCAAGCGGGCGTCCTGAATTTTAGGGCGTGATGCCGGTGTTTTGTCCTGCCGGTAGTCCCACCAGGGCAAAACCTTGCGCATGGACTGCACCCGGCCACTTTGCTGTGCCTGGTAGCCCGGTATGGTGTTGACCTGGCCGACCCATTGGGGCGTTTGCAACAGGTGCAGCAGGGCCGCGATGCCGGGCTGTGCCAGCGCCGACTTGAGGCACACCAGGTGGTAGCTTTCGTCTGCCAGCGGCACGAAGTCGAGGCCGGCGGCCTGGGCTGCGGCGGCAATGCCCAGGCCCGCATCGCACTGGCCTGCCGCCACCGCCTGCGCCACGGCGCTATGTGAGGGCTCGGTGTGGTCATAGCCTGGCAACTGGCTGGCCAACAGGCCGGCCAGGGCCAGCAGTTCGTCCAGCACCACGCGGGTGCCACTGCCCAGCGTTCGGTTGGCAAAGCGGGCCTGGCGCTGCACCACGTCCTGCAAGCTGTGCAAACTCAGCGGGTTGCCACGCGCCACCATCAGGCCCTGGGTGCGCCGGGCAAAGCCGATGATCTTGTGCTGGCCCGGTTGCAACAGCGGCTTGTAGATGCGCTCCGTCAGGGTTTTTTTGCCGGTTCCCAACAGGGTGTGAAAGCCGGCCATCACGCAGCGGCCTTCGTTGAGCGCGCGAATGGCGTCGACACTGCCGGTGAAGCGGATGTCCAAGTGCAGCCGGCCGCTTTCCTGGGGCAAGGCCAGGTGGTCGCCCTGCAGGGCGTGCTCGCGCAGGCGCGAGAGCGCGTCGTCGTGGCTGGCATACAGTGTGACCACATGCACGCCGTTGTCAAAGGCCAGCGCGTAGCTGCGCTCCAGCTCGGCGCGCAAGGCCTCGATCTGGGGTGACAGACGGGCCTGCGCCCGGCGCTCGGCCCACATCAGCTTGTTGCCAAACTCCGTGAGGTGGGCGCGCTGGCCTTTCTCCCAGATCACCAGCTCGTTGCCCAGTTCGTTTTCCCAACGCTTGAGCTCGCCCCAGACGTGGCGGTAGCTCAAACCCAGCGCGCGCGCACCGCCCGAGATCGAGCCCTGGCTGCTCACCGCTTGCAGCAGGTCGATGAGCGGGTTGCGCAGCAGCGCCGGGCTGCTGTCTTTGGAGAGGGTGTAGTGGAGTTGCAGCCTATGCACGGTGGTTCATATCGCCAGGTTTTTGATCGGTGGCTAGGATAGCCGAATCCAACACGGACAGGGCTTGCGCACTTTGGGCGGCTGCAGCCGGTCCTGCCATTTTTCTCTTCATGACCACTTTTTCCGAAAGTGCGGCCACCGCGCTGCAACTTATCACCACGATGGACGCCGAATTGCTCACGATTGTGGGCCGTTCCCTGGCGGTTAGCGCCACCGCCTGCGCGCTGGCCTGCAGCCTGGGGCTGGTGCTGGGCGCATGGCTCGGGGTGGCGCGTTTTTCCGGGCGCGGTGCCGTGCTGACGCTGCTCAACACCTATTTGGCCGTGCCCTCGGTGGTGGTCGGGCTGGTGGTTTACCTGCTGCTGTCGCGCTCCGGGCCGCTGGGATTTTTGGGCTGGTTGTTCAGTTTCAAGGCCATGGTGCTGGCGCAAGCCGTGCTGGTGTTGCCCGTGGTGACTGCTCTGACGCGCCAGGCGGTGGAAGATGCGCAGAATTTGCACGGCGAACAACTGCAGTCGCTGGGTGCCCGGCCACTCATACGCAGCCTGCTGCTGGCTTGGGACGAACGTTATGCCTTGCTCACTGTGCTGATTGCGTCCTTTGGCCGCGCTGTGTCCGAGGTCGGCGCGGTGATGATCGTGGGCGGCAACATCGACGGCTTTACCCGCGTCATGACGACGGCGATTGCACTGGAAACCAGCAAGGGCGATTTGCCGCTGGCGCTGGCTCTGGGCTTGATTTTGCTGAGCGTGGTGCTGTTGCTCAATGCCTTGATTGGCGGGCTGCGGCGTTGGCGCGAGGCACGGGAGGGCGGCACGACACCCGCCGCCGCATTGGCGGTGTCGGCATGAGCGCGGTGTTTGCCATGAACAGTGCCTCGGTGCATTTTGGCCAGCCGGCACGCGCCGTGCGCGCGCTGACCGATGTCAGCTTGCAGATTCATGCGGGCGAGCGGGTGGCCTTGGTGGGGGCCAATGGTTGTGGCAAGAGCACCTTGCTGCGCGTGCTGCATGGCTTGATTGCGCCCACTGCGGGGCAGGTTCAAAGCCAAGCAGCCTTGCGCCAGGCCATGCTGTTTCAAAAACCGCACTTGATGCGTCTGTCGGTGCAGGCCAACATTGCACTGGGTTTGTGGTTGCGCGGCATGCCCTGGCAACAGGCCAAGATTCAGGCTCTGGCCGCGCTGGCACGGGTGGGGCTGCTGGCATTGGCCCAGCGCAGCGCGCGTCAGCTCTCGGGTGGCCAGCAGCAGCGCGTGGCCATGGCGCGGGCCTGGGCCTTGCAGCCGCAGGTGCTGCTGCTTGATGAGCCCACCGCCAGCCTGGACCCGCATGCCAAGCGCGAGGTGGAGTCACTGATTGAGGAGTTTGCCGGCGGCTCGGAGGCGATGACCCTGGTGTTTGCCAGCCACAACCTGGGGCAGGTCAAGCGCCTGGCGAGCCGGGTGATTTACCTGGAGCAGGGTCGGCTGCTGGCCGACTTGCCGGTGAACGATTTTTTTAGTGGGCCCTTGCTGCAAACGCAGTACCCGGCGGCCCATTTGTTTGTCAAGGGAGAACTGGTATGAAAACCGTGAAATCTTGTGTGTCTTTTCATCCACCGGGCATGGTAAAACTGGCGCTGCTCGCGACTGCCCTGGTCCTGTCCATGGGTGTTTCGGCCCAGTCCATTGTGGTGGCGTCGACCACCTCGACCGAGCAGTCGGGCCTGTTTTCGGTGCTGCTGCCCGAGTTCAAGA
>JBASJO010000514.1:0-11780 GCA_049655365.1 Rhodoferax sp.
GTGCGGCATATTGAGCACCGCGGAACTGGCGTCCAGCCAGCACGGACCTTCGAGCACGCCGATCTGATGCTCCATCAAACCATCATCAAGCACACCCAGCGCCACGCGCCCGGATTCGATGTAACTGACCCATACCGGCTTGCCACCGCGCTGCAGCAAGCGCTGTCCGCGGGCAATGTTCTGGGACTGGGCACGGGGATCAATGGTGTTGACGGTAAACATAGGCGCTACTTTGCAGCGCCTGACCCCAGTAAAACTTGAGGAAGATCAACGAAAATGAAAAAACCTGGATTTACTCACCCAGGTAAGCCGCCCGCACTTTGGGGTCGTGCAACATGGTTTTGGCGTCGCCGGTCATGGTGATCAGCCCCGAGTCCATGACGTAGCCACGGTCGGCAATGCCCAGCGCGCGGCTGGCGTTTTGCTCGACCAGCAGGATCGTGACGCCCTGCGCATAAACCTCCCGCACCACATCAAAAATCTTGTCCACCATGATCGGTGACAAGCCCATGGACGGTTCATCCAGCAGCAGCACCTTGGGCCGGCTCATCAAGGCTCGGCCCATGGCCAGCATCTGCTGTTCGCCACCGCTCATGGTGCCAGCGAGCTGGTCCCGGCGCTCTTTCAGGCGAGGGAAAGTGGTGAACACACGGTCGATGTCTTGCAGAATGTCGGCTTGGTCGTTGCGAATATAGGCGCCCATCTGCAGGTTCTCGATGATCGTCATGCGGGTGAACACGCCGCGGCCCTCAGGCACCATGGCCAGACCTTGCTTGACCAAGTCCCAGGGCCCTTGGCCGCGAATACTTTTGCCCAGGTACTCGATGTCGCCATCGTTGATGGGCAATGAGCCAGTGATGGCCTTCATGGTGGTCGTTTTGCCAGCCCCGTTGGAGCCGATGAGCGATACCAGTTCGCCCTCGCAGACCTCGAAATCAACCCCTTTGACGGCCTGGATGCCGCCGTAAGCCACTTTAAGGCCTTTGACTTTCAATAAAACTTCGGCCATGTCAGTGTCCTCCGGTGCCAAGGTAGGCTTCAATCACTTTTTCGTTGCGCTGAACATCGGCTGGCGTACCTTCAGCGATCTGCTTGCCATAGTCGAGCACGGTGACACGGTCACACAAGCCCATGACCAATTTCACGTCGTGCTCAATCAGCAGAATGGTGCGGTTGTCGTTGCGGATCTTGTCGATCAGCTCGCGCAACATCACTTTTTCCGTGCTGTTCATGCCCGCTGCCGGTTCATCCAGCGCAATCAGTTGCGGATCGGTGGCCAGGGCTCGGGCAATCTCCAGCCGCCGCTGATCGCCATAACTCAGGGTGCGCGCCTTGAAGTCGGCCAGGCTGCCAATGCCCACGTAGTCCAGCAACTCGTGCGCACGCTGGGCAATAGCGGCTTCTTCCAACTTGAAACCGGCGGTGCGAAAAACAGCACCGAGCAAGCCCGAATGGGTGCGCACATGGCGCCCCACCATGACGTTCTCGAGCGCCGTCATCTCGGCAAACAGCCGGATATTCTGGAAAGTGCGGGCGATACCGGCCTTGGCCACCTGGTGTACTGCCGTGGGCTGGTAGGGCTTTCCGGCCAGCTCGAAAGTACCGGTGTCGGGGGTGTACAAGCCGGTAAGCACGTTGAAGAAGGTGGTTTTGCCAGCGCCATTGGGGCCGATCAGGCCGTAGACCTGGCCGCGTTTGATGAGGATGCCCACATCGCTCAAAGCCTGCAGGCCGCCGAAACGTTTGGACACGCCGGCCACGTTGAGTACGTTGTCTGTCATGTTGTTTCTTCTTGGGTAGGGCTGCGTCAGGGCTTGGTGGTTTGCAGGGACTTGCCATGTTCTGGCGCTGGCCACAAGCCACGCGGGCGCCACAGCATCACGATGATCATGGCCAGCGCAATCAGCAATTGGCGCAGAATGGAGGCGTCGAGCCGCCCATCGGTCATGTTTTGCAGCGGGCCGGCCACATAGCGCAAGACTTCGGGCAAGGCGGACAAGGCCACCGCACCCAGAATCACACCCGGCAGGTGACCTATGCCGCCCAGGACCACCATGGCCACGATCATGACGGATTCCATCAATGCGAACGACTCGGGCGAAATGAAGCCCTGAAACGACGCAAACATGGCGCCTGAAACACCTCCAAACGTGGCGCCCATGCCAAACGCCAGCAGTTTCAGGTTACGCGTGTTGATGCCCATGGCCTTGGCGGCGATTTCGTCTTCGCGAATGGCCATCCAGGCGCGGCCCACGCGCGAGAGTTGCAGCCGGTGCGAAATGATCACGCACCCCACCACCAACGCCAAAAACAGGTAGTAGTAAAGTGAGACTGAAGCCACCTCGAACCCGGCCACCTCCACTTTCTTGCCCAGGCTTACGCCAAAAAAACTCAGCGAGTCAATCTGGCCCAAGCCCTTGGGACCGTTGGTGATGTTGATCGGGTGGTCCAGGTTGTTCAAGAAGATACGAATGATTTCACCGAAACCCAGCGTCACAATGGCCAGGTAGTCGCCGCGCAGCCGCAAGGTGGGCGCGCCCAGCAAAACACCTAATAATCCAGCCAGACCCGCCGCAGCCGGGATCACCAGCCAGATCGGCAAATGCAGGCCATTGGGAAACATGGCGGCAATGGCAGGGAAAGTATCACTGAGATGGGGTGAGGCCAGCAACGCGTACATGTAGGCCCCAATAGCGAAAAATGCCACGTAGCCCAAGTCGAGCAAGCCGGCGTAGCCCACCACGATGTTCAGGCCCAGCGCCAGCAGGACATACAGCAGCGCCATGTCGGCAATGCGCACCCAGGCGTTGCCAAAGCCCTGCAGCACCAGCGGCAGCACCAGCAAACCCAGCGCTGCCAGCAGGAAAACGATGATCTGTTTTTGTTGTTTCATGCTTTGTCTCCTTACGCCCTGTCGGCCACGCGCTCACCCAACAAGCCTGACGGTCTTAAGGTCAGCACAATGATCAGCACCACAAACGCAAAAATATCCGAATAGTGGCTGCCCAGCACCCCACCGGTGAGCTTGCCAATGTAGCCCGCCCCCAGCGCCTCGATCAGGCCCAGCAAAATGCCGCCGACCACGGCGCCGGACAGGTTGCCGATGCCGCCAAAGACGGCAGCGGTAAAGGCTTTCAGGCCCGGCAAAAAGCCCATGGTGTGTTGCACCGTGCCATAGTTGGCCGCCCACATGACACCGGCAATGGCCGCCAAAACAGCACCAATCACAAAGGTGGCCGAAATCACCAGATCGGGCTTGACGCCCATGAGTGCCGCGACCCGGGGGTTTTCAGCGGTGGCGCGCATGGCACGCCCCAATTTGGTGTAGTTCACCAGGTACATCAGGGTCGCCAGCGACAGCGCCGTGACGCCCAAAATCAGCACCTGGGTCACAGAAATCACCGCGCCACCAATTTCATACGGGGTGCCGCCGATCAGGTTGGGATAAGGCTTGTAATTGGGTTTCCAGATGATCATGGCCATCGTTTGCAGAAAAATCGACATGCCAATGGCGGTGATCAGGGGTGCCAGACGCGGGCTGTTGCGCAGCGGTCTGTAGGCGATTTTTTCGATACTGAAATTGAGCGTAGCGGCCACGACGCAGGCAATGACCATCGCAATCAGCAGAATGATCCAGCCCGGTGCACCCGGCATGGCCTCCTGCATCAAGCCAATGATGGTCCAACTGGTCAATGCGCCCACCATCAACACCTCGCCGTGGGCGAAGTTGATCAGGCCAATGATGCCGTACACCATGGTGTAGCCCAACGCCACCAAGGCATACATGCTGCCCAACACCAGACCATTGATGATCTGCTGGATCAAGGTTTCCATACTTTAGTTTTCTCCGATTTTTGGCCGGTTGATGTGTCAACACTTTTGCTGACCCGCTATACGGCCTTATGAGCCTTGCCCGTGAGTTGACGGCAAGCCTGTCAACGACGTGTTTGTTTCGAAAGATTGTAGCCACGAGGCCGTCTCAGGGATCTGCACCAAACGCGCGGGTTTACCCTTGCACAGAAGCTACTCAAGCAAGACCAATGCCATATCAACGCGCTTGATCATTGCGCTCTCTGAGCGCACGCAGCTTGTCACCGATCTTGATCTCCAAGCCGCGCGGCACCGGTCGGTAAAAACCCGGCTCGGCCATACCCTCAGGCAGATAGTGCTCGCCCGCTGCAAAACCGTCAGGTTCATCATGCGCATAGCGGTAGGCTTTGCCGTAGTCCAGGTCTTTCATCAATTTCGTAGGCGCATTGCGCAAGTGCATCGGCACCGGCCGGGTACCATCCTGCTTGACAAAGGCTTTCGCTTCATTGAACGCCTTGTAGACCGCATTGGATTTGGGTGCCACCGCCAGGTACACCACACACTCGGCCAGGGCCAGTTCGCCCTCGGGCGTGCCAAGACGCTCGTAGACCTCGGCCGCATCGAGCGCCAAACGCAGCGCGCGCGGGTCGGCCAAGCCAATGTCTTCGCTGGCCATGCGGATCAGGCGCCGCGCCATATAGCGCGGATCCGCACCGCCATCGAGCATGCGCACCAGCCAATACAGTGCGGCATCGGGGTCGGAGCCGCGCACACTTTTGTGCAGCGCCGAGATGGTGTCGTAGAACTGCTCGCCGCCCTTGTCATAGCGGCGCATGCGCTCACCCAGCACCTTGAGCAGCCACACGTCGGTGATCTCGGCGCGCTTTTCCTGCGTGGCAGACACTGCCAGCGTCTCCAGCGTGTTGAGCAACCGGCGCGCGTCGCCATCGGCGTAGGCTACCAGGCGTTCGATCGCCTTGGGCTCGACCTCCGGCACCGCCTGCAGCGCCTGCGCCGACGCCACAATCTGCTTCAGGTCGTCGCCCGTCAACGCTTGCAACACATAGACCGCTGCGCGAGACAACAGGGCCGAATTGACCTCGAACGACGGGTTCTCGGTGGTGGCCCCGATGAAAGTGAACAGGCCGCTTTCCACATGCGGCAAAAACGCGTCCTGCTGGCCCTTGTTGAAACGGTGCACTTCATCGACAAAAACCAGCGTGCGGCGCCCCTGTTGCTGTGCCAGTTGCGCTTTTTCAACGGCTTCACGAATGTCCTTGACGCCGCCCAGCACCGCGCTGATGGTGATGAACTGGGCATCGAAGGCGTTGGCCATGAGACGCGCAATGGTGGTTTTGCCAGTGCCTGGCGGCCCCCAGAAAATACAACTGTGGGGTTGGCCGGACTCGAACGCCAGGCGCAAGGCCATGCCCTCACCCAGCAAATGCTGCTGGCCCACGACCTCGCCGAGGGTCTTGGGGCGCAGGCGCTCAGCCAGCGGTGAAGGATTTAACACGGGATGATTCATACAGCAAGATTGTGACTGCGTCGATCTACAAAAATAGCTTGTCGCAAATTCTGACGCTTGCCTGCATTTTCTTTGACTTAACGCAAAGATTTGCTAGACTGCATTTGCTTAAAGCGCCTTTTCTCTAAAAAATGGAAGCGTCTGCTATGACATCCATCGTGAACGCACGCGGCACAGCATCTGCAGACAACACAACTCTGACATACAGGTGATCCATGAAAAAAGAATTGAAAACAATGGGCATCCGGGCCTGGGTGACGCTGGTAGCCACCTCGCTGCTGATGGCGTCTACCGTGTTCGCCAAACAGCCCGACCCCGCCGTGGTCAAGCAACAGGAGCAGCGAGCGCAGGCCACGATTGACCAGATCCGCCTGGCCATCCCCACGCCAACGGCGGGCAAATCACCCCCGACCGATGCGGCCACCTGCTACGCCTGCCACAAGGACATCAAGGAATTTCACGCCAACAGCAAGCACGCCGGCGTCAACTGCGCCCAGTGCCACACCAAACCCGAAGAGCATCTGGCCAAGGACGGCAAAGCCGCCATTGGCACACGCACCGACCACGCGGCCTGTGGCAGTTGTCACCAGGCGCAATACGACTCGTTCCTGGCGATCAATTACGAGTCCAAGGCCCGCGTCGAAAAAGGCACCTACAAGGGCCGCTCGCCGCTGTTTGACAAGCTCATGGCTCCTCATGGTTTCACCAAGGAACACGCCGAGCCACGCAGCCACATCTTCATGCTGATGGACCAGCTGATCGTCGACCGTGGCTATGGCGGGCGCTTCCAGCTCAAGGACTGGACCTTCCTGACCGACGGCAAAGGCGCTGAAACCCAGTTGTGGAGTGTGCTGCTGAAAGATGCCGAACCCGGCACCAGTGACCAGAAGATCTTTCTGCCCCAAACCGCTGCTGCGTCGAACCCGGTGTGCCTGAACTGCAAAACGCAGGACCACATCCTGAAGTGGAAATACATGGGCGACCCCGACCCCAAAGCACAATGGTCGCGCACCTCCAAGGTGGTTGACTTTGTGCGTGACCTGAAGCACCCGATGAACTGCTACAGCTGTCACGACCCGCACTCCACCGCGCCGCGCGTGGTGCGTGACGCGCTGATCGAGGCGGTGGTGGACCGCGGCATGGGCACCTACCCCAACAACAAGGCCAAGAGCGAAAAGATCACCATGAAAAAAGTGACTTTCCGCGACGGCTTCCGTGCCATCGGTATCCTGAGCAAGTCCGACTCCAACCTGATGTGTGCCCAGTGCCACGTGGAATACAACTGCAATCCCGGCTTTGACACCAGCACCGGCGAGTACAGCGTGACCATGGCGGACCGCCGCACCAACCATTTCTTCTGGGCCAATGTGTTCGACTACAAGGCGGCGGCCGAGAAAATCAAGTTCAAGGACTTCAAGCATGCCACCACGGGCGCCCTGCTGTCCAAGCTGCAACACCCCGAGAGCGAAACCTTCTGGGGCAGCAAGCACGAAGGCGCCGGTGTCGAGTGCAAGGACTGCCACATGCCCAAGGTCATCGGCGATGGCAAGACCTACACCTCGCACCAGCAAAAGTCGCCACGCTACAACGTGACCGACACCTGCGTGCGTTGCCATGGCGAGATGACCAAGGAACAAGCGCTGTACCAGATCGATTCGATCCAGAACTACACCCGCGGCAAACTGGCCAAGGCCGAGTACTGGCTGGCCCAGCTGATCGACACCTTTGCCAAGGCCAAGGCCGCCGGTGTGCCGGATGAAGCCATCAAAAAAGCGCAAGCCCACCACGATCAGGCCCACATTTACTGGGAGTGGTGGACGGCAGAAAACTCGGATGGCTTCCACAATCCGGGTGCCGCCCGCGAGACCCTGACCCGCTCGGTCAACGAGTCCCAAGCCGGCATCAAGGTACTCAACGATGCCATGCAGGCCGTTGTTGCGAAAAAGTAGGCATTAAACCTGGTTGAACGGGGGGCGCGCTACGGCGTGCCCCCATTTTTTTGGAACTTTTGACTCATGATCCCAGAACTTGGCCATGTGGCCCTTATTCTTGCCCTGCAGTTGGCGCTGGTGCAAAGCGTGCTTTGCCTGGCCGGCGCTGCGCGCAACCAGGCGGGCTGGATGCGCACGGGCAAAAGTGCCGCCAATGCGCAGCTGCTCTTTGTGCTGGCCAGCTTTGCCGCGCTGGCCTGGGCCTATTACGCCAATGATTTCAGCGTGCTGAATGTGGCCGAGCATTCCTCGCGCCAGTTGCCAACGCCTTACCGCCTGACCGCCACCTGGGGCTCCCACGAGGGCTCCATGATGCTGTGGGTGCTGATCCTGTCGGGCTGGACCGTGGCGCTCAACCTCGGGACCCGTCAGTTGCCACTCGAGCTCAAAGCACGCGTGCTGGGGGTGATCGGCGGGGTCAGCGCCGTCCTGCTGGCGTTTGTGCTATTCACCTCGAATCCGTTTCTGCGGCTCGACCCGCCGCCCCCCGAAGGCATGGACCTCAACCCCTTGCTGCAGGACCCGGGCATGATCATTCATCCGCCACTGCTCTACATGGGCTATGTCGGCTTTGTCGTGGCTTTTGCCTTTGCCATAGCGACGATGCTGGAAAACACAACCAGCAAGGACTGGGCACGCTGGGCACGCCCCTGGACCCAGGCCGCCTGGGCCTTTCTGACCATCGGCATCACCGTGGGTTCATGGTGGGCCTATTACGAACTGGGCTGGGGCGGCTGGTGGTTTTGGGACCCTACCGAAAACGCCTCGCTGATGCCCTGGCTGGCGGGTACCGCACTGATGCACGCGCTGGCCGTGACCGAAAAACGCGGCAAGCTGCACCTGTGGAGCATTTTTCTGGCCATTGCGGTGTTTTCACTTTGCCTGGTGGGCACTTTCCTGGTGCGTTCGGGCGTGTTGTCATCGGTCCATGCCTTCGCCCTGGATCCGGCGCGTGGCTTGTTCATCTTGCTGTTTCTGGTACTGGTCATTGGCGGCGCGCTGCTGCTGTTTGCGCTGCGGGCGTCCAGCCTGCTGCGAAATGCACAACAAGCCTTGGTGACACACGAGGTGCTGGTGCTGTCAGGCAACGTGCTGTTGCTGGTGGCCGCCGCGACCGTGCTGCTTGGCACGCTTTACCCATTGATACTGGACGCTCTGGACCTGGGAAAAGTTTCAGTCGGCCCGCCCTATTTCAATGCCGTGTTCGTCCCCTTGATGGTTCCGGTGCTGCTGCTGGTTGGTCTGGCCATGCACGCCCGCGGGCATGACACCCGCCTGCGTGCCATTGCTGCCAAACTCAAATGGCACGGCCTGGCGGCCCTGATGCTCGGCGCCGTCGTGCCCTTGCTTTACCGCGACTTGCGCTGGCCCGCCATGCTGGCCATCACCCTGGCGAGCTGGATCACGCTGGCCACGGTCCAGGGCCTGGTGCATCAGTACCAGGCACGCGGCAGGCAGGCTTTGTCGGTGCTGGGCATGAGTGTGGCCCACATCGGCCTGGCGATCAGTGTCGTGGGTATTGGCTTTGTGAGTTCCTTTGAGAGCGAGCAGGACCTGGCCATGCGCCCGGGCGATACCGCCAGTCTGGCGGGCTACACCCTGACTTTTCGCGGCGTGACCGAAGTCCCGGGCCCCAACTTCTCGGCTGTGGTCGCCGACCTGAGCGTCAGCCGTGACGGCAACAACGTCGACAGTCTGAAGCCGGAAAAGCGGGTTTACCATGCCTCCAGAAAACAGATGACAGAGTCCGCGATCCGTTACAGCATCACCGGCGATCTTTATGCCGCTTTAGGTGAGCCCCTGAAAGACGGCGCCTGGAGCGTGCGCCTGTACCACAAACCCCTGGTGATCTGGATCTGGCTCGGAGCCCTGGTCATGGCCAGCGGCGCTGCCATCTCCATTCTTGCCCGTCGCCTGAGGAGCACGACATGAATTTCTGGTTCTTTGCCGCCGCTCTGGTGCTGCTGGCCCTGGCTTTTGTTTTGTTGCCGCTGCGCCGTGAGCCACCGCCCACCCCGACAGAAGCCGCAGTGCCCCACGGCCGTGGCCATCGCTGGACTGCCGGTTTGCTGGTCCTGTTGCTGCCGCTGGTCACTCTGGGACTGTACCTGCACCTGGGTGCGCCATCCGTTGTGGGTGCGCAGCAACTGCTGCAGGCACGCGGCCAGCATGACGTGGACAGCATGATGGCCGCCCTGGAGGCCAAGCTCAAGGCCAACCCCGACGACACCGAGGCCCTGTATGTGCTGGGGCGGTCCTACCTGGCCTTGCAGCGCCATGCAGAAGCCGAAACCGCACTGGCCAAGGCGGTCAGGCTGGCGCCCAAGGAGGCACGCGTGCTGTCGCAATACGCGGAAGTGCTGGCCATGAACCACAACGGCAATTTGCAAGGCGAGGCAGCCCCCCTGATTGAGCAAGCCCTGGAACTGGACCCGGAAGACGAAAAAGCGCTGGAACTGGCTGGCCTGGCCGCCTTCCAGCGCGAAGAATGGGCACAAGCCGTGCACTTCTGGCGGCGCCTGCTCAAGCGGCTGCCATCCGACAGCGAGTTTCACCAGGACATGAGCCGGGCCATCGCGGAAGCTGAAGACAAATCAGCGCAGGCCTCCGGTTTGGGTGAGCGCGCCAAACTACAGCCTCCCGAAAAGAAGCAGACGCCCCATTAGCCAGCACTTCCAGCCAGCATTACTGCCGAATCAAATCGGCTCCAACGGGGGGCTTGAAGGCAAACGCCGTGACAGCCAGGGGCGGATTGAGTTTCATTTGCCGAAAAGTCAACACCGAACGCTGGCCAAAGCTGTCCAGGATTTCCAGCACCTCGAGCGTGCTGCTGGCGGCTGCCGCGTCACCCGTTGTCCTGAAGCCCACCCGAACCGACTGCAATTGCCCGTCTTTTGATCTGGGCGTGGCCAGAACCCACTGCAAGCCGTCCTTGTCGGGCGCATCGGTCAGCACAAAATCAGCCTGCAGGGCTTGCACGTCGGCCGCCGACGCAATCAACGCGGCAGGTGTCGAGCCCAGCACGGCGGCCTGCTTGCGCGCGGTGACCTGGTTCAGATCCACATCATGCAGCCACAGCGTCTGGCCGTCGGCCACAATGGTTTGCACAAAGGGTTTGACATAGTCGAAGCGGAACCGGTTGGGCCGGGAAAATTCAAACTGGCCACTGGAGGTTCTCACCCTTGGCGCCTGCCCTTCGCGCGCTGGCGAGGTCACCACCTGGGTGAAATCCGCCTGGCCGGTTTTGACGGTCTTGACAAAACTCTCCAGGCTTTTGAGACCGCCGGCGTTGGCCGCAGTTGCATAGGTAACCAGTAGAAAAAGGCTGACAAGGAGTCGATTCATTCACACTTTCATTGTTCGTTACGGGCCGGCACCAGAATTTCACGCTGGCCGCTGGTGCTCATGGGGCTCACCAGACCGGCGTTTTCCATGTCTTCCACCAGTCGCGCGGCGCGGTTGTAGCCGATCTTGAGGTGGCGCTGCACCAGCGAAATGCTGGCCTTGCGGTTTTTCAGCACCACTTCCACGGCCTGGTCGTACAGCGGATCTTTCTCTCCGTCGCCGCCACTGCCGCCCTCGCCCAGCCCCTCGTCATCACCGTCAACGGTACCACCTTCCAGAATACCCTCAATGTAATTGGGCTCACCCTGGCTCTTGAGGTAAGTCACCACGCGGTGCACTTCCTCGTCGCTGACAAAGGCGCCGTGCACGCGAATCGGCAACCCGGTGCCGCTGGGCATGTAAAGCATGTCGCCCATGCCGAGCAGCGCTTCGGCGCCCATCTGGTCCAGAATGGTGCGGCTGTCGATCTTGCTTGACACCTGGAATGCAATGCGGGTCGGAATATTGGCCTTGATCAGGCCAGTGATCACATCCACGCTGGGTCGCTGCGTGGCCAGAATCAGGTGAATGCCGGCCGCGCGGGCTTTTTGCGCCAGTCGGGCAATGAGTTCTTCAATCTTTTTGCCCACCACCATCATCAGGTCCGCCAACTCGTCGATCACCACCACAATGTGCGGCAGGCGGTCCAACGGCTCGGGTTCTTCAGGCGTCAGGCTGAACGGGTTGACGATGAATTCACCACGCGCCTTGGCATCGTCGATCTTGGTATTGAAGCCCGCCAGGTTACGCACGCCCATCTTGCTCATGAGTTTGTAGCGCCTCTCCATCTCGGCCACGCACCAGGTCAGGCCGTTGGCGGCCTGACGCATGTCGGTGACTACCGGGCACAGCAGGTGCGGGATGCCTTCGTAGACCGACATCTCCAGCATCTTGGGGTCGATCATCAACAGGCGCACATCATGCGCCTCGGCCTTGTACAAGAGGCTCAAAATCATGGCATTGATCCCCACCGACTTGCCTGAACCGGTGGTACCGGCCACCAGCACATGCGGCATTTTCGCCAAGTCGGCCACCACCGGGTTGCCAATGATGTCCTTGCCCAAGCC
>JBASJO010000515.1:0-2373 GCA_049655365.1 Rhodoferax sp.
GTGTCTGGGCACGCCGGCTGCTGGAAACCCCGCAGCAGCGTGATGAAAGCACCTTTGTGCGCTGGTTGCAGACCAGTCTTTGGCACGCCGACCTGCGCATTCCGGCCATGGCACCAGGGACTGACGCGCTGCATCAACTGGCCAGCCAGCAAGGATTTTGCGGCGTGACCCAGGTGGCGCATCAGGCCAGCGGCGAGGTATGCACCTGGCATCGCCGTCTTGATTTTCAGCCACCGCGCGCCGATGTCGATGCGGGGCTGATGGTGTTTGACACGCCTGAACGTGTGATCGAGACCGGGGTTCATGCGCCTTATCTCGAGATTTGGGAACGTCTGCCGGATTCCACCGGGCGCTTCATCGCGCTGGCCGGGCTGAATGAGGCCGGTTGCGACACCCAGGAACGCTTCTTGGTGGCGGGCCGCTACGCCATGCATGTGCGGCCCCGGAGCCTGGCCTGGCCGGCCGACACAAGCGCCGGGCAAACCTTGCTGGAGGTAATGGCCAGACACCCCGGCATCGCCCAAGCGCTGCTGGACTTTGAAATTTCGTTTGGCACGCTCGAAGGCGGTGATTGGACCATTGATCAGTCAACCTTGCCGGCGCTGACTGGGGCCTGCATGCCTTTTGCCATGGCGCGCGTCAACGGGACATGCGCAACAGTTGGCAGTCCGGGTTTGGGTGAACAGTGGCAGGTGCTCGAATGGTCTGGCCAAGAGGCGCCTGTGTGAGTTACCGGTGCACCATGTGTGGACTCATTCCCCACTTTGGTGCAAAGTGCCCCTGACTTTCGGCGCATACAAGGCGCGGGCCAGTCTCGCGGCTGATCGCGCCAGCTGATTTTTGTTTAAACGCGCTGAATGCCAATATTTGCAAGCTGGCATTCAAGCTGGCATCCAAGTTGCTTAGTTAAACCCAAGAGAGGGCGTTGTGCATGGCACGCTGCCTGACTTGCTAGACCGCTAGGGTTCCGGGCGCCAATTCTTTTGGCACTGTCTGGTCCGAGAGCTGTCGGCCGCTTTTCGTTGCGGCTCCACGGAGGGACAAAAGCCCGGGAGATGATGGTGTGTTGAGCCGTCCTCTCTTGCTTTGTTTATCTGACCACTGGAGCCCGCATGACAGACACCTTTTCGCACCCGGCCCGCCCTGGCATCTGGCGCATTGCTGGCCAGTTGTCGCGCACCCAATACTGGTTGTTCGCATTTTTGGGCTTGTTCGTCCCGTTTGCCGGCTGGGCGATGTTGTCGGCCTCGGGCTGGGTTGATCCGATGTTCTTGCCCGGCCCCTGGAATGTGCTGACGCGTTTGGTTACTTGGCTACTGGAAGACGACCTGGCCGGTGATGCGCTCATCAGCACCTACCGTGTTGCGGCCGGTTTTGCGTTGTCGGCCGCGCTGGCCTTGCCGCTGGGTCTGTTGATTGGTGCTTTTCGCCCGGTCGAGGCTCTGCTCGAACCCCTGACCGACTTCATCCGTTACATGCCGGCGGTGGCTTTTATTCCGCTGGTGATGTTGTGGCTGGGCATTGGTGAGAGCGCCAAGATTTCCATCATTTTCATCGGGACTTTTTTCCAGATGGTGCTGATGGTGGCCGACAACGTGCGCCTGGTGCCGCTGGCGCAAATCGAGGCGGCGCTGACCATGGGCGCCACCCGCTTCGAGATGATCCGTCTGGTGTTGGCCCAATCGGCCCGCCCCGCCATTCTGGACACCCTGCGCATCACCATGGGCTGGGCCTGGACCTACCTGGTGGTGGCTGAACTGGTCGCTGCCAACTCGGGGCTGGGTTACGCCATCCTGAAGGCGCAGCGTTACCTCAAGACCGACACCATCTTCGGCGGCATCATCCTGATCGGCGTGATTGGTCTGGTCATTGACCAGGGTTTTCGCTGGCTGCATCGCCGCCTGTACCCCTGGGCCCACACACGCGGTTAATGAGGAGATCACACCATGTCCAAAGTCATCATCCAAAACGTCGGCAAGGTGTTCGAGCGCGCCACCAGCCCGGTCCCGGCGCTGGAAAACGTCAACCTCAGCATCGAGAACAACGAGTTCATCACGCTGGTCGGCGCCTCCGGCTGCGGCAAATCCACGCTGTTGCGCATCCTGGCCGGGCTCGAATTCCGCACCAGCGGCGAGGTGCGCTGCGACGGCCAGAACATTGCTGCGCCGGGGGCTGACCGCGCCATGGTGTTCCAGCACTACAGCCTGTACCCGTGGTTGACGGTGATGGAAAACATCAAGTTCAGCCGCCGGCTCAAGGTCAACCGCGAGAACCTGAGTTCGGCCGATGTGGAGGCGGCTTCGGGCCGTGCCGACGCCTTGCTGAATCTGATCGGCCTGAACAAGGTGCGCGACGCCTACCCGAACCAGCTTT
>JBASJO010000516.1:0-3492 GCA_049655365.1 Rhodoferax sp.
GCGCCCTGGCACCGACCAGCGGACGCCTGCAGCGCGCCAATGCTGAGTGGTCCTTTGCCGGCGACGCCAAGTACCTGCGCGCCACTTACCAGTTCCAGCAGTATGTGCCCTTGAACAAGCAATTCACCGCGGCCTTCAACACCGAAGTCGGCCTGGGTCGTGCCATTGGCGGCGGCTCGTTCCCGGTGTTCAAGAATTTTTACGGCGGTGGCCTGGGCTCGGTGCGCGGTTTCGAGCAGGGCAGTCTGGGGCCAAATGAACAGGCGGACGGTCTGGGTACCTCTTTGGGCGGCTCACGCAAGCTCAACGTCAACATGGAAATATTGGCACCGTTCCCCGGCGCCGGCAATGACCGCACCCTGCGTATGTACGGCTTTTGGGACATCGGCATGGTCGGGGGCGACAACGCGACCAACGCCAATGCCAACGACTTGCGCTCGTCGGTGGGCGTGGGCATCAGCTGGATTTCGCCGGTGGGCCCTTTGCGCCTGGCGTTTGCCAAACCAATCCGCAAGTTTGACAACGATAGAATTCAAAACTTGCAATTTCAAATCGGGACCAGTTTCTAATGAACTATTTCTTACGACATCTTTGTGCCCTGAGTCTGTGCGGCCTGTCTGCGATGTCCTTGCAGGCGCAGGACCTGCGCATGGGCTTTGTCAGCACCGACCGCGTGCTCAAGGAAGCCGGCACCGCCAAGGCGGCGCAGACCAAGCTGGAGCAGGAGTTTTCCAAGCGTGAAAAAGAGCTGGTCGACCAGGGCAGCAGCATCAAGGCGCTGGCCGACAAGTTCGAGCGCGAGGCACCCACCCTGCCTGAAACCCAGCGCCAGACCCGTCAAAAGCAGTTGCTCGAGCAGGACCGTGATTTCCAGAGAAAGCGTCGCGAGTTTCAGGAAGACCTGAATGCCCGTAAGAACGAAGAGCTGCAACTGGTGATCCAGCGCGCCAACAAGGTCATCAAGGACCTGGCCGTGGCCGAGAACTACGACTTCATTTTTCAGGACGCGGTGTACGTCAACCCCAAGCATGACATCACCGACAAGGTGATCAAGGCGCTCAACTCGTCTGCCGGCAAGTAAATCCGACTTGAAGGCGGCTTGCGCGTGACCCTGCGATTGGCATCTGTTGTTGAGGCGTTGGGCGGCGAGTTGCATGGCGATGCCAACCTGCGCATCGAAGGTCTGGCGCCGCTGGAGAGTGCCGGGCCGGCCCAGCTGAGTTTTCTCAGCCATCCCAAATACCAGCATTTGTTGTCGGCTTCCGCTGCCGGCTGCGTGATTGTCAGCCCCCAGTTCCAGACTTTGGCCGCGGCGCGCGGGGCCTGCATCGTGACCGAGCAGCCTTATTTGTACTACGCCCGGGTCACCCAGCTCTGGAAAAAAACCCTGGCTGCGCCCTCCGGGCCGCTGATCCATCCGAGCGCGGTGATTGACCCGCAGGCCCGGGTGCATCCCAGCGCGCGTATCGGTCCACTGTGCGTGCTTGAGGCCGGCGCCGTGGTGGGTGCCGACACGGTGCTCAAGTCGCGCGTTACCTTGGGCGAAGGCTGTGTGGTGGGTGAGCGTTGCATCCTCCATGCCGGCGTCGTCATCGGGGCTGACGGCTTCGGTTTTGCCCCCAATGCCGGCGTCTGGGAAAAAATTGAACAACTGGGCGCGGTACGCATTGGCAACGATGTCGAAATTGGCGCCAACACCTGCATCGACCGCGGCGCTCTGCAGGACACCGTGATCGAGGACGGCGTCAAGCTCGACAACCTGATCCAGATCGGCCACAACGTGCACATCGGAGCGCACACGGCCATGGCGGGTTGCGCCGGTGTGGCAGGTAGCGCCACCATTGGCGCCCATTGCACCGTGGGCGGCGGCGCCATCGTGCTGGGCCATCTGACGCTGGCCGACGGCGTCAACATCTCTGCCGCTTCGGTGGCGACGCGCTCCATCCACAAGCCGGGCCATTACACCGGCATGTTCCCGCTGGACGATAACGCCGCCTGGGAAAAAAATGCCGCGTCGCTCAAGCACCTGGCCAGCCTGCGTGAGCGCATCCGGGCGCTGGAGGCGCAACTCAAACCAAACAATTCAAACTAAGGACCTGTCGATGGATATTTACAAAATTCTCACCAAGTTGCCGCACCGCTACCCGTTCTTGCTGGTGGACCGGGTGCTGGCCATCGAGAAAGGCAAGACCATCAAGGCGCTGAAAAATGTCACCATCAACGAGCCTTTCTTTCAAGGCCATTTTCCCCACCGCCCGGTGATGCCCGGCGTGTTGATGCTGGAAGCGCTGGCGCAGGCGGCGGCTTTGCTGGCCTTCGATGCCATGGATTCGGGCGCCACCGACGATATGGTCTATTACTTTGCCGGCATGGAAGGGGTGCGCTTCAAGCGTCCCGTGGAGCCTGGCGACCAGTTGATTCTGAACGTGGAATTGCTGCGCATGAAAGCCGGTATTTTCAAATTCAAGACGTCTGCCACCGTGGACGGCGCGTTGGCGGTCGAGGCCGAACTCACCTGCGCCATGCGCAAAATTGCCTGAGGAGAGTCGCTTGACTACCATCCATGCCACGGCCCTGGTTGACCCCGCGGCCGACCTCGACAGCTCGGTCACGGTCGGGCCTTACACCGTCATTGGTCCGCATGTCAGGATTGGTGCCGGCACCACCGTGGGCCCGCATTGCGTGCTGGAAGGCCATACCACCATTGGCTGCGACAACCGCATTTTCCAGTTCTCCTCGCTGGGCGCCATTCCACAAGACAAGAAGTACGCTGGCGAACCCTGTGAACTGGTCATTGGCGACCGCAACACCATCCGTGAGTTTTGCACCTTTAATATCGGCTCGCCAGGCGATGTTGGCGTCACGCGCGTGGGTGACGACAACTGGTTGATGGCTTATGTCCACTTGGCGCACGATTGCCAGGTCGGTAGCCACACCATTTTTGCCAACAACTCGCAGTTGGCAGGGCATGTGCATGTGGGCGACTGGGCCATTCTGGGTGGTTTTACCGTGGTGCACCAGTTTGTGCGCATTGGTGCCCACAGCATGACCGCCATGTGCACGCTGCTGTTTGCCGACCTGCCGCCTTTCGTCATGTGCCAGGGGCAACCGGCTGCGGCGCGCTCGATGAACTTCGAGGGTTTGCGCCGCAGAGGTTTTTCACCCGAGCGCATCAGCGCCGTCAAGGCCATGCACAAGGCGCTGTACCGCGACGACCTGACTCTGCAGGCAGCCCGCGCGCGCATTGCCGATTTGACACAAAGCTACCCCGAATCGGCGCCGGACGTCCAGATGATGCTGGCGTTCCTGGACCAGGCTTCGCCCCAGCGTGGCATTGTGCGCTGAGCGTTTTGCCCTGACACCATGCAAGCCGCCCTGGTCGCCGGTGAAACTTCTGGCGACCTGCTCGCCGGACTGTTGCTGGACGGCCTGAAGCAGCGCTGGCCCGAGCTGCAGTCGGTGGGCATTGGCGGCCCGCAGATGGCGCAGCGC
>JBASJO010000517.1:0-2932 GCA_049655365.1 Rhodoferax sp.
GTCACCATCCAGCATCTCCAACGCGTCAAGCACTGCATTGGCGTCCTTGGTGCGGGTGCCACCAGCCAGTGCCTTCAGCGCATTGCCCACCAACTGCTTTCGGTTGGCTTCGGTCACCAGCACCGGGAAGCTTGGGTATTCTGGTGAGTCTTCGGCAAAGCGCTGATTGAGCGCCAGGCCGGAGACAACGTTGACGATGTCGCGGAAGTTGGCGCGTTCGTCAGAGCCCAAGCGAAGCCTGTCCCGGATGTTGACTCCGGTGGCCCAGCCTTGCAGGGTTTTGATCTTTCCCTGGTAGGTGACCTCAAAGGCGGTCATCTGCTTTTCCTGCAGCCACTTGCTCATGTCGCGCAGCGCGTCTTTGGCTTTGTCGAGATAGACGGCCTTGGCGCCGCCGCTGGCGGTGGAGGCAAGGTCCTGCGCCGCCGCATAAAACGCCAAATGGCGCTTGATGGCTTCGTCCAGCCCTTTTAGCCGAATGAATACCTCGTCTGACTTGTTTTCGTCGCGAAAACGGGGCGGCTCGAACGGCTGAATGAAGTAAACGTAAAAATCACGCTCGGGTTGGGCAGTGGGACGATCGTTTGGCGCACCGAAGAACAGGTAACCGTTGCGTTCGACGCGGTGGTCTTGCCACTCGATCTGGTACTGCCAAATTTGATGACCGGTAACGTAGGTACTCTCGTCGGTACGCTCCATGAGCTGCTTGATGGCGCCGTAGTAGGCACGGTCCAGTGCATCGTCGGACAAGGCCTCTGCGCGTTTTTCGATCTGAGCGTCATAGTCGACGTCCTTCTTGAGGTCGAGGTAATACTGCTCGGTGTCAGGCGCTTTGGAGATGAACTGGCCGTTGACTGTTTTGACGATCTCCCGCAGCGTAGTCTGCACAGCGGTGAGCAGATCGTCGGCCGGGTCGCCACCCATGTCCTCAATGCCGGGTTGGTACAGGCACAACGTGTCCCGCAGCTCGACAGCAGTTGGCCCGACCGGAACGTAGATATCGCCGCCCGTGGTGAGTCGGTGCACCGACAGCCCAGCGATCACGTGCTGCGCCATGGCTTTGTAGGGTGGACGGGTGAACGCCTTGAGGACGCGCTCGGTCAATACCTCCGATACCTTCAAGACCGGACCGATGCTGGGGTCTGAGCGGAGCACTGAATTTGAAGTCACGGTGTCCCAAAACTTGTCATAGCCGATAAGGCCTGGGCGGTCATTGGGAACCTCGTCATTCAAAACAGCCTGGATCTGGTCGCGCAAAGTCACCAGTGCGCCTCGTTTTTCTGTAAAGATCAGTCGCTCGAAGGTGCCGATGTACTCTGGGTGAACCGGGAACAGACGCACGTACTCATCCATGCGTTCGTTCATCGAGCTGTAGAACTTGGCGAACTTGGTGAGGTAGGTCCTGATCTTGTTTTGCTGATCAGCCGTCTTTTTGAGCAGGCGCTCGGCGACAACGAAGCTGACGTCTTGCCGAGCCAGTAATACTTGGGTGAACCGATCCTTGACGCGTCTAAGGCTGTCGGCGACATGCTGGAAGCGGTTGCTGTCAAAGATGGCTTCCTGAACACCCGCGACAAAGCGAAACCGCAGATGCTTGGTGACTTCACCAATCTCGCGAAGGAAAGACAAATCCAGCACCAGATCGTGATCTTTGCGAGACCGCAGGTAATCCAGAAACTCGTCGACCACCAACAGCACGCCGTGGTTGGGGTGAACCTCGGTGAACGCGGCCATCATTTCTTCGAACGCGGCCTTGTTGTTGACCACCTTGTCAGCAGCCGGGAACGAGTAGCTCACGCCTTGTTTTTCAAGGAAACCTTCAAGTTCCTGGGTAATGATGTCCCGCAGCGACATCTGGCTGGAAATTTCGATGCGGTGAACCTTGAATTTGCCAGCGATTTTTTCTGCCGCAGTGGCAACCTTGGGATGTCGGATCATTGGCAGGTATGCCGCGTCTTCAGCCACCAGGGACAGTACAGACATCAAATGGGACTTACCAGTGCCATAGTTGCCGACCACCAGGACGCCCATGTGGTCGACTGATTCGTCAAATGAAAGTTGCGGAATCATCTGCTTGGAGATCCGCTCGGCCATGTCGTCTGACATGACATAGGTGGCCACCAGCTTTTTGGCCTCGTCTGGCCTGTTGGCATCGAGCAGTTGAATGACAGATTCGATGGGTTCGAATTGGATGAGATCGCTGTAGCGCATATTTTTCTTTCCTCCCTGTTACTGAATACTAAATTTCAAAGGGGACCAAGCCTGCGAGTCCGTAGTCCTGATGCTCTGGATGCCCCATTTCGGCATAAGTCAGCCGACCATCGCGCAATTCGCCAGGCCAGACAGCCACGACACGTTTGACATGTGCGTGTCGTTTCAGCAGGTCGAGTGGGTCGAGCTGAAGCGACTTGTCAAACAAGAGTTCGAGGTTGTCCAGTAATAGCAAATCACCAATGGCATGTTGATCGGCCAATTCACGCAGGATTGTCGTGGTCTGCAGATGGCGTTGCCGTTGTGGAATGGTCGCCAGACGACCGCCCAAATCAGCCCCGACATTCAGCGGCTTGACACCCTTGATTTTTGCGAGGGACTGCAGCAAGACCGTCTTTCCCGAACGAGGCGCACCAATGAGCAGAACGAGTTTGCTTTGCAGGGCGCCGACTTCATCGACAAGATGCACCAATTTTTCGATCATCTGGGGCCTCCGTCAGTTCGTTTTCCGTCAGATCGGGGTTGATCTGGTGAGCGGTAGCCTGGGGCCAGAAGGGCATTCTTGACGCCGTATAGGGCCAAGGGGTCTTTCAACCACAGACGATATTCAGGTCCGCTCAGGTTGTGATCAGGAGAGCAGTCAACGCTCCACTTCCGCAGCACATAACCAGCAGTGGCAGCACGCAGATTCATCTTGAGCACGCCATCACGCATGCCGTAG
>JBASJO010000518.1:0-6887 GCA_049655365.1 Rhodoferax sp.
GGTCACATCGACCTGGCCGCGCCCTGTGCCCACATCTGGTTCCTGAAGTCCCTGCCAAGCCGCTTGGGCCTGGTGCTGGACATGACGCTGCGCGACATCGAGCGTGTGCTGTACTTTGAAGCCTACGTGGTGACCGACCCCGGCATGACCCCGCTGAAGAAATACAGCATCATGTCGGAAGACGACTTTGACGCCAAGTTCAAGGAATACGGCGACGAGTTTCAGGCCAAGATGGGTGCCGAAGGCGTCAAGGATTTGCTGCAAAACCTCGACATCGACAGCTCGATCGAAAAGCTGCGCAACGACCCAAGCGGTTCCGAGCTCAAGATCAAGAAGAACACCAAGCGCCTCAAGCTGCTGGAAGCGTTCAAGAAATCCGGCATCAAGCCGGAGTGGATGGTGCTCGACGTGCTGCCGGTGTTGCCACCGGATCTGCGCCCGCTCGTTCCCCTGGACGGTGGCCGTTTTGCCACCTCCGACCTGAACGACCTGTACCGCCGCGTCATCAACCGCAACAGCCGTCTGCGCCGTTTGCTGGAACTCAAAGCGCCGGAAATCATTGCCCGCAATGAAAAGCGCATGTTGCAGGAAGCCGTTGACAGCTTGCTCGACAACGGTCGCCGCGGCAAGGCCATGACCGGCGCCAACAAGCGTGCGCTCAAGTCGCTGGCCGACATGATCAAGGGCAAGAGTGGTCGTTTCCGTCAGAACTTGCTGGGCAAGCGCGTCGACTACTCCGGCCGTTCGGTCATTGTGGTGGGCCCCACGCTTAAATTGCACCAGTGCGGTCTGCCCAAGCTGATGGCGCTGGAATTGTTCAAGCCCTTCATCTTTGCGCGCCTGGAAGCCATGGGCATTGCCACCACCATCAAGGCGGCCAAGAAGGAAGTCGAAACCGGCACGCCGGTGGTCTGGGACATCCTGGAGGAAGTCATCAAGGAGCACCCGGTCATGCTCAACCGTGCGCCTACGCTGCACCGTTTGGGTATCCAGGCGTTCGAGCCGATTTTGATCGAAGGCAAGGCCATTCAGCTGCACCCGCTGGTTTGCGCGGCGTTCAACGCCGACTTTGACGGTGACCAGATGGCCGTTCACGTGCCGCTGTCCGTCGAAGCCCAGATGGAATGCCGCACCCTGATGCTGGCTTCCAACAACGTGCTGTTCCCGTCCAATGGCGAGCCCTCCATTGTGCCGTCGCAAGACGTGGTGCTGGGCCTGTACTACACCACCCGTGACCGCATCAACAGCAAGGGCGAAGGCCTGGTGTTTGCCGACACCGGTGAGGTGCAGCGCGCCTTTGACGCGGGCGAAGTCGAAATGAGCTCGCGCATCAGCGTGCGCCTGACCGAGTACACCAAGGACAAGGCCAGCGGCGAACTCACGCCCAGCACCAGTCTGGTCGAGACCTCGGTCGGTCGTGCCCTGTTGTCGGAAATTTTGCCCAAGGGCCTGCCCTTTGCCTTCATCAACAAGGCCTTGAAGAAAAAGGAAATTTCCCGCCTCATCAATGCCTCGTTCCGCAAGTGCGGTCTGAAGGAAACCGTGGTGTTTGCCGACAAGCTGTTGCAATACGGCTTCCGTCTGGCCACCCGTGCCGGCATTTCGATCTCGATCGAAGACATGCTGGTGCCCACCGAGAAGCCAGGCATCATTGAGCGTGCTGAGGCCGAAGTCAAGGAAATCGCCACCCAGTACACCTCCGGTCTGGTGACGGCCGGCGAGCGCTACAACAAGGTGGTGGACATCTGGGGCAAAGCCGGCGACGAAGTCTCCAAGGTGATGATGGCCCAGCTTTCCAAAGAAACCGTCATTGACCGCCACGGCAACCAGGTGCCGCAAGAGTCGTTCAACTCCATCTACATGATGGCCGACTCCGGCGCCCGCGGTTCTGCCGCCCAGATTCGCCAAGTGGCGGGTATGCGCGGTTTGATGGCCAAGCCTGACGGCTCGATCATCGAGACGCCCATCACCGCCAACTTCCGCGAAGGCCTGAACGTGCTGGAGTACTTCATCTCCACCCACGGTGCGCGTAAGGGTCTGGCCGACACGGCGTTGAAAACCGCCAACTCGGGTTACCTGACGCGTCGTCTGGTCGACGTGACGCAAGACCTGGTCGTTACCGAGCAGGATTGCGGCACCCACAACGGTTACCTGATGCGCGCCATTGTCGAAGGCGGCGAAACCATCGAATCGCTGCGCGACCGCATTTTGGGTCGTACCGCGGCCGAAGACATCCTGCACCCCGAGAACCAGTCGGTGCTGGCCCCTGCCGGTACCATGCTCGATGAAGACATGATCGACGAGCTGGAAGTGGCTGGCGTCGACGAAGTCAAGGTGCGCACCGCGCTGACCTGCGAAACCCGCTTTGGCATTTGCGCCCGTTGTTACGGTCGCGACCTCGGCCGTGGTGGCTTGGTCAACGGCGGCGAAGCGGTGGGTGTGATTGCCGCCCAGTCGATCGGCGAGCCCGGTACCCAGCTGACCATGCGGACCTTCCACATCGGTGGTGCGGCATCGCGTGCAGCGATCGCCTCCAGCGTCGAAGCCAAGTCCAACGGCAACATCGGCTTCAACACCACGATGCGCTACGTCACCAACGGCAAGGGCGAACTGGTGGTGATTTCGCGCTCCGGCGAGATCGTCATTCATGACGAGCACGGCCGTGAACGCGAGCGCCATAAAGTGCCGTACGGCGCCATCCTCACCGTCAAGCCGGACCAGACCATCAAGGCCGGTACCATTTTGGCCAACTGGGATCCGCTGACGCGACCCATCATCACCGAGTACGCCGGCCAGGCCCGCTTCGAGAACGTCGAAGAAGGTCTGACCGTGGCCAAGCAGGTCGACGAAGTCACCGGCTTGTCGACGCTGGTGGTGATCGACCCGAAACGCCGTGGCTCCGCCAAGGTGGTGCGTCCGCAGGTCAAGCTGATCGATGCCACTGGCAACGAAGTCAAGATCCCGGGCACCGACCATGCCGTGACGATCGGTTTCCCGATTGGCGCGCTGGTGCAGGTGCGTGACGGCCAGGACGTGGGCCCCGGCGAAGTGCTGGCCCGTATCCCGGTGGAAGGTCAGAAGACCCGCGACATTACCGGCGGTTTGCCGCGTGTGGCCGAGTTGTTCGAAGCCCGTTCACCCAAAGACAAGGGCGTGCTGGCCGAGATGACCGGTACCATTTCTTTCGGCAAGGAAACCAAGGGCAAGATTCGCCTGCAGATCACCGACCCCGAAGGCAAGGTCTGGGAAGAGCTCGTGCCCAAGGAAAAGAACATGCTGGTTCACGAAGGCCAGATCGTCAACAAGGGCGAAGTGGTGGTGGACGGCCCGGCCGACCCGCAAGACATCCTGCGCCTGCTGGGTGCCGAAGAGCTGGCGCGCTACATCGTCGACGAAGTGCAGGACGTTTACCGTCTGCAGGGCGTGAAGATCAACGACAAGCACATTGAAGTGATCGTGCGTCAGATGTTGCGCCGTGTGGTGGTCGAGGCTGCGGGTGACTCCAACTACATCAATGGTGAACAGGTCGAGCGCTCGGAAATGCTCAACACCAACGACGCCTTGCGCGCCGATGGCAAGATTCCGGCCACCTTCACCAACTTGTTGCTGGGTATCACCAAGGCATCGCTGTCCACCGACAGCTTCATCAGCGCGGCGTCCTTCCAGGAAACCACCCGCGTGCTGACCGAAGCCGCCATCATGGGCAAGCGCGACGGCCTGCGTGGTCTGAAGGAAAACGTCATTGTGGGTCGTTTGATTCCTGCCGGTACCGGCATGGCGTACCACGAAGCGCGCAAGGTCCGCGAAAACATGGACGACGCCGAGCGTCGTGCCATTGCCGAGACCGAAGCCGCTGAACTGGCCCTGGCCAGCGAGCAGGACCAGGATCAGGACGAAGGTGTTGACGTCAAGTAATTGACCGAGCATCAAGAAGCGCCTCACGCCCTGTTTGACACGGGTTTGAGGCGCTTTTTTTATAGCAAATCATGACCATTCCAAACCAGATTCCGCTGTGGCAACAGCTGCAGGCGGTCGCCAAGGTGTTGCAGGCCATCCTGGGCGGGGCTTCCGGCACCGCCGCCATTGGGGCGGTTGATGCGTCGCTGCGCCCGGGCGTGCAGGCGCTCAGCTTCACGGTGCTGCGCACCCTGGGGCAGGCGCAGGCCTTGCGCCGACTGCTCGCGCCGCGCCCACCCGCGCCGCCGCTGGACGCACTGTTGTGCAGCGCCTTGGCGCTGTTGTCGCAGGGCGAGGACGCGCCCTATGACGCCTTCACCCTGGTCAATCAGACGGTGGAAGCGGCCAAGAAATCGCCCAAACTGAAGGCTCAGGCGGCTTTTGTGAATGCCTGCTTGCGACGCTTTTTGCGCGAACAGCCCGCCTTGCTGGCGCAGATGGCGCAGGACCCGGTGGCGCGCTGGAACCACCCGGCCTGGTGGCTGGCCCAGATGCAGGCCGAGTGGCCGACGCAGTGGCAAACCATTCTGGCGGCCAATCAGGCCCAGGCGCCCATGGTGTTGCGCGTCAACACCCGGCGCATCAGTGTGGCCGACTATTTCAAGAGGCTTGCAGCGGCTGGCTTGCAGGCCGAGCCGTTGGGGCCGGTCGGCGTGGTGCTGCAAGCGGCCACGGCGGTGCAGCACATTCCCGGTTTTGCAGAAGGCTTGGTGTCGGTGCAGGACGGCGCGGCGCAATGGGCTGCCCCGCTGTTGCTGTCGGGCTTGCGCGGCTCGGCGCCTTTGCAGGTGCTCGATGCCTGTGCTGCACCGGGCGGCAAGACCGCCCACCTGCTGGAGTTTGCCGACGTGTCGGTCACGGCCCTTGACATTGACGCCCAGCGCTGTCAGCGCATTCACGACAATCTGCAGCGTCTGGGCCTGAGTGCCCAGGTGCGGGCGGCCGACGCGGCGGATTTGCCGAGCTGGTGGCAGGGTGAAAGTTATGACGCGATTTTGCTTGACGCCCCTTGCTCGGGCTCGGGCGTGGTGCGCCGTCATCCTGACATCCTCTGGCTCAGGCGCCCCACTGACGCAGCCCAACTGGCGCGCCAGCAGGCCAGGCTGTTGGCGGTGCTATGGCCTTTGGTGAAACCCGGAGGGCGTTTGCTGTACTGCACCTGTTCGGTCTTCCAGGCCGAGGGCCAGGGCCAGATCAAGGCGTTTCTTGACAACAACAGCAACGCCGCTTTGTTGCCCTCACCCGGGCATTTGTTGCCCGGGCAAGCGGTGCAATGGCCGGGACTGGTTGACAATCCGACACGTGAGCATGATGGTTTTTATTACGCGCTGCTGGAAAAGTTGGCTGCCTAGTGTGATGCTGGGCTGGCTGGTCACGGCTGTGCTGGGGTTCGGCGTGGCGTTGGCGCAAGCACCCACGGGGGGCACGGAGCCGCCGCTGCTGCGTCTTGAGCGCTCGGACGAGGCGCTCTGGCTTTCCACCCAACTCCAGTTCGACCTGTCGCCCGCCGTGGTGGATGCCCTGCACAAGGGCATTCCGATCTTCTTTGTGGCCGAGGCCGATGTGCTGCGCGAACGCTGGTACTGGACCAATAAAAGAATCGTGTCGGCCAAGCGTCAATTCCGGCTGGCCTACCAACCCCTGACCAATCGCTGGCGGCTCAACATCCTATCCGGCGAGATCGCCGAGCCTGCCTTGGGTTTGGCCCTGAACCAGAATTTTGATTCCTGGACTGAAGCACTGGCCACCGTTCGCCGCATGACGCGCTGGAAAATTGCCGAGGCGGCAGACCTGGCGCCCGGTGCGCGCTACCTGGTGGCGTTTCACTTTCGACTGGACCTGGCCCAGCTGCCCCGGCCCCTGCAGATTGGCACCCTGGGTCAAGCGGACTGGTCGGTGGTGCTTGGCAGCGAGCAGTTGCTTGAACCTGAGTCGGGCAAATGAAACCTGCCCTGGCCACTGACAAGCTACCAGCACGGCATTCCCGTTCGGTGCGCTGGTTGCTGGGGTTGGGCGTAGTCGTCCTGGTGGCCATTGGCCTGGTGCTGCTCTTTCTGTTGACCCAGGCCACCACCAACCGCGAGCTCTACGAGCGCAACTATGCGCGTCTGTTTGCCGTCAATGTGGTGGTGGCGGTGCTGTTGCTGGGCGTGATTGGCTGGATTGCGGTGCGCCTGATCCGGCGCCTGGTGCAAAAAAAATTCGGCAGCCGTTTGCTGGTCAAACTGGCCGCCATTTTTGCGTTGGCGGGCTTTGCCCCCGGCATGCTGATCTACGTGGTGTCTTACCAGTTTGTCACGCGCTCCATCGAAAGCTGGTTTGATGTCAAGGTCGAAGGCGCACTGAATGCCGGCTTGAATCTGGGGCGCACCACGCTGGAGGCCCTGTCAACCGACCTGGCGGCCAAGGCGCGTACGGGTGCGGCGCAGCTTGCGGACACGCCCGAGTTCAGCGCCGCCTTGCCGCTGGAGCGCGCGCGCGTCGCGGTGGGGGCTGACGACCTGATGCTGTGGGGCGGGTCCGGGCGGCTCATTGCGGCAGCGGGCCAGTCGCGTTACCAGCTCAATCCCGAGCTGCCCACGGCGCAACAGTTCCGGGCCGCACGGGACCAGCGTGTCATCACCTGGATCGAGGGCCTGGACGACGTCGATGCCGGCACCGAACCCCAGGCCCGGGTCAAGGCGCTGGCGCTCATCAACAGTGATCAACTGGGCATCTTCAATGAACCGCGCTATTTGCTGGCAGTCAAGGCGCTGCCAGACACGCTGGTGGCCAATGCCCTGGCCGTGACGCTGGCCAATCGCGAGTACCAGGAGCGGGCGCTGGCCCGCGACGGCTTGCGCCGCATGTACATTGGCACGCTGACTTTGAGCCTGTTCATGGCGGTTTTTGGCGCGGTGCTGCTGGCGGTGGTGCTGGGTAACCAGTTG
>JBASJO010000519.1:0-1699 GCA_049655365.1 Rhodoferax sp.
CCACCTTGTCTTCAGGCACGGAAAAGACCACGTCCCGCGCGCCGTCGTGTGCCAGTTGCAGCACCGGGGTACCAACCGCCAGCACCTGGCCACGCTCGGCCAGCACGGCCGTCACCACACCGGGGGCATCGGCCACCAGGCTGGCATAAGCGGCCTGGTTGCCCTGGGCCGAGAGTTGCGCCTGCGCCAGATCGAACTGCGCCTGGGAAGACTTGAAAACTGCCTCGCGCCGCTCCAGTTCAGCACTGCCGATGAAGCCCTGGTTCTTGAGCTCGCTGTAGCGCCTGAAATCTGCCGCGGCCAAGTCGCGGGTGGTGCGCGCGGCAGCCACCTGGGCGCGGGCCGCGTCAGACGCCAGCGTGAGATCTTGCGCATCGAGCCGGGCCAGCAATTGCCCGGCCTTGACACGTTGGCCGGCCTCGACCGGGCGCTCCAGCAACTTGCCACCGACGCGAAAGCCCAGCGTCGATTCGACCCGGGCGCGGACCTCGCCAGCGTATTCCAGCTGACTGCCAGCGCTTTGCACACCCACGGTGATCAGCTTGACCGAACGCACCGGCTCAGCAGGCGGCGCCGGCTTGGAGCAAGCGGCCAGAACGGCCGAAAGCACCAGCAGAAGGCCCACTTTGAAAACTGAATCCTTGACCATGTTTGTTCATTCCCGGTAGATGTGAAGCCTCTGCGGGCTACTTGTGTGATTTGACGCGAAAACGATTTTAATAACCATTTGGTCATTAGTCACCAACAGCAAAAGACTGTTGTTTTGACGCGTTATTTAAGCGCTTGCCCCTCCCTAAAATACTGACCCACGATCCTACAATGCAGACCTATGTCAGACCTGACCCCCATTGATCAAATTACCGAACGGGTGGACCGCTTGTTGCTGCGTTACGAAGAGCTCAAGCGAACCAATGCCCTGCTATACCAGGAAATCGATTCACTGGCGCAAGAGCGTGACTCGCTCAAATCGCGTTTGAGCGCAGCACGGGCACGTGTTGACGTGCTACTGGCCCGGCTGCCTGAAGCCAACCCCAGCCCGGCTACGACGCCCAGAGGTTCCCAATGAAACAGCTTGAGGTCAACATCATGGGCCAGAGCTATATGCTCGGCTGCCCGGAAGGCGGCGAGGCCAGGCTCTTGAATGTGGTCGCCCGCGTCGACGACGCCATGTGCAAGATCCGTGAAGCCGGCAAGGTGCGCTCACGCGACCGCATCGCCGTGCTGGCGGCGCTCAACCTGGCTTTCGACACGCCAGAGCAAGTCAAGACAAACACGCCGGACACCCTGGCGAGCGATGCGTCGCAGGCCGGCGAAACGTTCAAGCTGAAACAGCTGTTGCAGCGGCTCGATGCCGCCTTGAACAGCGATGACAGCCTGATTTGAGGCTGTCCGGCGCCCTCAGTCCTTGAATTTCGGGGCACGTTTGCCCATGTTGGCCATCATGGCTTCCTGCAGGTCGTTGCTGAGCAACATGGCGGCGTTCCAGGTGGCCACGTAGTTCAGTCCGTCGGCCACCGAATGGTCACGCGCATAGGTGATCATTTCCTTCACGCCACGCACCACCAGCGGCGACTTGGTGGCAATGCTGGCCGCCAGCTCGCGCACACCCGCCTGCAAGGCTTCACGCGACTCAAATACATGGTTCACCAGCTTCAGTTGCAGCGCTTCTGCGGCGTTGAATTTGCGTCCGGTGTAGGCC
>JBASJO010000520.1:0-5114 GCA_049655365.1 Rhodoferax sp.
CACCTGCAAAGCGCCGAGCTGCTGGACGCCGCCAAGCACCCCAAGATCAGCTTTGTCTCGACCAAATTCAACTTCAACGGCGACAAGCTGGCTGACGTCACCGGCAACCTGACGCTGCTTGGCAAGACCCAGCCGGTCACGCTCAAGGCCACCAACTTCAACTGCTACGACAACCCGATGCTCAAGCGTGAAGTGTGCGGCGGCGACTTCGAGACCACCATCGACCGCACCCAGTTTGGCGTCAACTACGGCATCGACTGGGGTTTCCCGAAAAACGTGCGCCTGCTGATCCAGGTCGAAGCTGTCAAACAGTAAGCGTACAGACCTTGCGCCCAAAGGCCTCCACCTGAGCCCAGTCGGTGAACTCCACCACCGCCTTGGGGTCGGTCGGGCCTTTGGTGATCAGCATGATCAGCCGGATCATCTGGCGATCAAAGAAACCATAACTGGGGTAGTCCAGTTTGCCGGCGAACACTGCGGTCAAGCGCGGCTGCCAGACGATGCTGTTGAGAAACTTGCGGCAATACGGGTTGGTCTCGGGCGTGTTCTTGTTGGGTTTGCGCGCCACGATGTTGACCGAAAAGAAGGCGCTCGGCCGGCTCTCAAGCTGCGCCTGATGCCGGCCAATGAACTCGGCCACGACGGGCTGGTGGTGACCATACCGGATGCTGGCACCGATCACCACACGGTCGAAGTCGCGCACATCCAGCGCACCGGCTTCTGACAGCAAGACCACGGTGACCTGCCGCCCCAGACCTTCCATGACCCGTTTGAGCCGCTCACAAATGTGCCGTGTGTGGCCATCGGTGGTGGCATAGGCGATCAAAATACGTTCGACAGCGGGTTCTGTCATGGTTGAACTCCGATTCACAAGGGGTGTTCGGTAAAAAATTTGCCCCCATGGTAAAGCAAGGGTGAGGCGCCGGTGCGGTGTGCGCAGTGCTCGACCTCGCCGACAAAAATCACATGATCACCCTCGGTGTAGCGGCTGCGGTTGAAGCATTCAAAGGTGGCCACGGCACCGGCCAGCAAGGGCGCACCGCAGGCGCCCTCGACAAATTCCACATCGGCAAATCGGTCTGTTCCCCGCGTGGCGAAACGCAGTGCCAGCGCCTGCTGGTCGGCCGCCAGGATGTTGATGGCGTAATGCGAACCTTTGCGAAACGCCTCCATCGAGCTTGCTGCCTGCGACAGGCTCCACAGCACCAGCGGCGGTGCCAACGACACCGAGTTGAAGGAGTTGGCGGTCAGCCCCACCAGATGGCCGTCGGGTGCACGCGCCGTGACAATGGTGACGCCGGTGGCAAACATGCCCAGGGCGATGCGAAATTCGGTGCTGGAAAAAAGGGGGGGGCGGGCGCTCAGGCCCTGGGATTTCAAAAACATCCCCCGCAATTTAACCGATAACGCATCCACGCTGCTCGCCTCAGGACAATGCGAGGAAAAATACCGTGCGCCAGGCGTCTTTTCAATGCGACCGCCCAGGCTAAGGGTATTCACTGAAACGGCGATGCATTTGTTCAAATACAATGCAATGGCTGTCCATATTCTGCGATCTGAACAGCAAGCGAGTTGGAGCCCTCCGGGGCTCCTTTTTTTATGCACCCGTGGTTTTGGGCAGACGCTGCAATTGCAGCTGCGCCAGCGCGCTGTACAAGGGCACTGACAGCAGACGCGAGATACCGCTGGCCACCACCGCCGTGGCCATCAGGCTCAGCACCAGGCCGTGGCCGGCCACCATTTCCATGACGATGATGAATGAGGTCAGCGGGGCTTGGGTGACGGCTGCCAGAAAACCCACCATGCCGAGTGCGATCAGGGTGGGGGCATTGGCATAACCAATGAACTGCGCCACGTCGTTGCCCAGGGCGCCACCAATCGACAGCGCCGGCGCAAAGATGCCACCGGGCACGCCGGACCAGGCCGTGATCCAGGTCGCCATGAACTTCAGCAGCACATACAGCGGCGAGGTGTCGTCGTTGCCTTCCAGCATGGCACGGCTGTGGGCGTAGCCGGTGCCAAAGGTGTTGCCGTGGCTGACCAGGCCAATGACGGCAATGGCGAGGCCGCAGCCCGCGGCAAAGGCCACCGGGCTGCGTTGGCGCCAGCGACTGAAACGGTCGCCTGAATCACCCCGGATCGACACCAGCAAGACACGGGCGAACAGGCCACCTGCCAGGCCGCAAAGCACAGCCACGGCCAGGCCAGGCAGCAGCAGGGCCATGCTCAGGTTGTCCACCCGGATGACACCAAAGTAAGTGGCGTTGCCGTAGACCGACACCGCCATCAGGCCGCTCAGCACGATGGCCGCCAGCAGCAGGCCACTGGAGCGTTGCTCGGGCTTGCGCGAGAGTTCCTCAATGGCAAACATGACACCCCCCAGCGGCGTGTTGAAAGCCGCCGCTATGCCAGCCGCTCCGCCGGCCATCATCAGGCCGTGCTCGGACACCTGCGACTTGTCAGGCAACCAGCGCCGCGCATGGTGCATGACGCCGGCGGCAATCTGCACCGAAGGCCCTTCGCGCCCCAACGACAAGCCGGCCAACAAACCCCAGGTGGCGAGCGCCATTTTGGCGAAAGTGAGCTTGAGCGACACAAACAAACCTCGGTTGGCCGGCGCCACACTGCCGTCCAAAGCAGCCATCACCTGCGGAATGCCCGAGCCCGCGCTGCCCATGGCATAACGGCGCATGACCCAAACAATGGCCGCAGTGCACAGCGGTGTCCACAGCAGCGGCGACCACCAGTAAAGCTGCTGCACCTGTTCGAACGCACCAAAAGCCAGCTCGGTCATCCAGGTGAACGCCACCACCGTCAGTCCGGCCAGGGCGGCAAAAACCATCACCAGCACACGCCCGGTCCAGGCGCGCCAGTCAATCACCTCCTTGTGGATGGCATTCAGGATTTCATCGCTGTTGACGTCAGAATTCATCGGCTTCATGGGGGTGGGTAGCAGGCCTCGGGCACAAGCATGTCAGGACAGATTGTGCGGTCAAAGCACATTGCGACAAACGTATTTAAGGATAATGTCCCCAAGAGGGTCACCGTGTTGGACAGGTGCCACAGTCAGCAGAAACAAGGAGGCGCTTCATGATCAAAGTCGGTTTGATAGGTTACGGTAAGGCGGGACAGGCGGTGGCGCAGGTGCTGCAAGACGACCCGCGTTATGAATTGTGCTGGATTGCACGCCGCTCTGCTGCCGATCCCGCAAAAGCCGCGCCGACCCCGGACGTGCCCATGGCCGCCCTGGCCTCGACTGATGATTGGGGGCACTGGCTGGACGCCCACCCGGTGGACGCACTGGTGGACTTTTCGCGGCCCGAGAGCCTGCACCTCTACGGCGAACAGTTGCGCCAAAGGGGACTCATGCTGGTCAGCGCGATCTCGGCCTACAGCGCCGCCGACCTCGACTACGCACAGTCCCTGGCCAAAGATGCACGCGTGCTGTGCTCGCCCAACATCACCGTGGGCATCAACTTTCTGATCATGGCGGCGCGGCTGTTGCGCAAGATCGCGCCCTTTGCCGACGTCGAAATTGTCGAACAACACTTCCGGGAAAAACCCGAGGTCTCCGGCACGGCGCGCAAGATTGCCCAGAGCATTGATGTCGACGAGGACCGCATCACCTCGCTGCGGCTCGGCGGCATCGTCGGGCACCATGAGGTGATCTTTGGTTTCCCGTACCAGACCGTGCGGCTGATTCACAACTCGATCGAGCGCCGCGCATTCGGCACGGGGGCCGCCTTTGCCTTGGCAGAACTGCAACAGTGCGAAAACGGCTTCTACACCTTTGACGACCTGATGATGCGCATGGTGCGAAAAGAACTGCTGAGCGCAGCTGACCACTGAAACTTGCGCCGCGCTGACGCATTCGGCCCTATGATTCCGGGTTAACGCTTTAGCCCACGAGTTTCTATGCCGCGCAAAAATGCACAAGACAGCCAAACCATCCCATCCAGCCAGGTGTTACGGCGTTTTAGGGTGGTTTTCAACGCCATACGCAGCCATTTCAAGCAAATTGAAAAACAGGTTGGACTGGGCGGCGCGCAGGTCTGGGCGCTGAGCGTGATCCGTGATCAGCCAGGCATTGGCATGGGTGACTTGGCCAAATGCATGGATGTGCACCAGTCCACCGCCAGCAATCTGGTGCGTGCCCTGCAGCAAAAAGAGCTGCTCCGCATGGACAAGGACGAACACGACAAACGCCATGTCCACCTCTACACCACGCCCGCGGCGCTGGCACTGCTGGCCAAGGTGCCGGGTCCGCTTGAAGGCGTGTTACCGGCCGCACTCGACGAGTTGAGCCCGCAAACCCTGCAACGACTGGATCAGGACCTGGCCGAACTGATCACGCTGCTCAAAGCCGATGAAAGAGCCGGGAGCATTCCGCTGGCGCAGCTGTAACACGGCAATGTCAGGACACCGGACCGGCGATTGCGTCAGGCCGGCGAACCCAGCGTTTCCCAACGCTCCAGCGCAGTCATCAGTTCCTCGTCGATCTGCGCGCTGCGGGTGGCCAGTTTCAAGGCGCGGGCATTGTCAATGGCGTACAGGCTGCCGTCGGCCAGCAATTCGGCAATCTCCTTTTGCTCGGCCTCCAGCGCCGCAATCAGGTCAGGCAAGGCATCGAGCTCGCGCTGCTCCTTGAAGCTGAGCTTGCGGGTTTTGGCAGGCGTCGCATTGGCAACGGGCGATGGGGCAAGCGCAGCCGGACTGCTTGATGCCGCCGCTTGTACCTTGGCCGCCGACTCACGCTCGTAGTGAAACGGCTGCGCGCCTTTTTGACCCTTGCTCTTGGCAATTTCGTTGGCGCGCTTGGTCTGGGTCAGCCAGTCGGTCACGCCGCCCTCGTACTCACGCCACTTGGCGTCACCCTCGTAGGCGATGGTGCTGGTGACCACGTTGTCGAGAAAGGTGCGGTCGTGGCTGACCAGGAACACCGTGCCTTCAAAGTTCTGCAGCAGCTCTTCGAGCAGTTCGAGCGTGTCGATGTCGAGGTCGTTGGTGGGTTCGTCGAGCACCAGCACATTGGCGGGCCGGGCAAACAGGCGCGCCAGCAGCAGGCGGTTGCGCTCGCCACCGCTGAGCGATCGCACCGGCGAATTGGCACGCGC
>JBASJO010000521.1:0-1685 GCA_049655365.1 Rhodoferax sp.
ACTTCACCGGCATTTTGCGTGACATCAGCGCGCGCAAGGCCGCAGAGGAGGCGTTGCGCAAGGACGGCGCCCTGCAAAAAGCGATTTTTGACAGCGCGGTTTTCGCCAGTGTCGCCACCGATGCCAAAGGCGTGATCCAGATTTTCAATGTGGGTGCCGAACGCATGCTGGGCTACACCGCCGCCGAGGTGATGAACAAGATCACCCCGGCGGACATTTCTGATCCGCAAGAAGTCATTGCCCGGGCAAAAACTTTGAGCATCGAGCTTGAGACCAACATCAGCCCCGGTTTCGAGGCGCTGGTGTTCAAGGCCTCGCGTGGCATTGAAGACATTTACGAGCTCACCTACATCCGCAAGGACGGCAGTCGCTTTCCCGCGGTGGTGTCGGTCACCGCGCTACGCGACGACCAGGACAGCATCATTGGCTACCTGCTGATCGGCACCGACAACACCGCGCGCAAGCAGGTCGAGGCCGAGCGCGCAAGGCTTGACCTGGTGCTGCAAAACAAGAACGTTGAGCTGGAGCGTGCCCGTCGTGCGGCCGACCATGCCAACCAGGCCAAGTCGGACTTTCTGTCGAGCATGAGCCACGAATTGCGCTCGCCGCTCAACGCCATCCTGGGATTCGCCCAGTTGCTGGAATCAGGTGTGCCGCCGCCCACACCGACACAAGTCGCCAGCATCGCACAGATTCTCAAGGCGGGCTGGTATCTGCTGGAACTGATCAACGAAATTCTGGACCTGGCGCTGATCGAATCCGGCCGCCTGTCCTTGTCGCTGGAGCCCACCTCGCTGCACGACGTGTTGCAGGACTGCCAGGCCATGATCGCGCCGTTGGCCCAGCAAAAGGGCGTTCGCATCAAATTTGCACCGGTCGACAATGCCTGTTTTGTCAATGCTGACCGTACCCGGCTCAAGCAGGTGCTGGTGAATCTGCTGTCCAACGCCATCAAGTACAACCGACCCGGCGGCACGGCAGAGGTCACTTACCAGCAGTACGCCATCGGGCGCCTGCGCATCAGCGTGCGCGACAGCGGTGAGGGACTGTCAGCGGCCAAAATGGAGCAACTGTTCCAGCCCTTCAACCGGCTGGGTCAGGAGACCGGGGCCGAGGAAGGCACCGGCATCGGCCTGGTGGTGAGTCGCAGGCTGGTCGAGCTGATGGATGGTGAAATCGGCGTGACCAGCACCGTGGGCGTGGGCAGTGTGTTCTGGTTTGAGCTTGACGCGGCCTCGGAACCCACGCTGGTGTTCGATGAACCGACCGAGTTCACCGCGCCGGCGCCGTTGGAGCCGGCCGATGGGCGCGTGCATTGCCTGCTTTATGTGGAAGACAACAAGGCCAATATGGCACTGGTGGAGCAATTGGTGGCACGCCGCCCGGACTTGCGGCTGCTGGGGGCCGAGGACGCCATGCGCGGCATTGCCATGGCGCGCGCGCACCAGCCGGACCTGATTCTGATGGACATCAACCTGCCCGGCATCAGTGGCATGCAGGCGCTGGCCATATTGCGGGAAGACGCCGCGACCCGGCACATCCCGGTGCTGGCACTGAGCGCCAACGCCATGCCGCGCGACATTGAAAAAGGCCTGGCCGCCGGGTTTTTTCGCTACCTCACCAAGCCCATCCGGGTGCCGGAGTTCATGGCTGCGCTCGACGAAGGCCTGGCACTGGCCGAGGCC
>JBASJO010000522.1:0-1644 GCA_049655365.1 Rhodoferax sp.
GTCCCCCGTGACCGCCTGCATCGGAATCGCCTGGCAAATGCGCAATTCGCCGCCTGCCAGAAAACTCTCGGCGGGCATGAGCTTGCCGCGCGGATAGCCTGAAATGTCGGGGAAGATGCATTCCACGTCCCGCACACCATGCTCGGTGAACAGGGCGCGAGTGTCATCGCCTGGGCGGGTTGGCGCGGCTGAAATCGCCGAAGGGGAGATAGCGGACTGGGGCATGGAGCCTGAGTGCAAAGTGGAGGTGCGCCCAGTTTAAGCCGTCCGTATGGACGAACGATGCTTTCCATCAACTGTCCGTCACACCCTTGCCGTGTGCCCGGGATCGCGTCCGGGATGACAAGGTCAGGCAGCCCGCTAACTGTTGGCGCGCCGCTTCAGCCAGCGCATCAGCCCGCCCACCAACGGCAGCTTTTCGTACAGCTCCTCGGCGGCGTCCCAGTAGTCGCGGTGCAGCGTGATGCGGCCCGCTTCGTCCAGCACCAGGTGCGAACCACCCAGAATGCACCGCGGCTGGCCCGGCGCAAAACGCTTGAAACTGAAGTGGAATTCCCAGGTCAGAAAACATTGCCGACCGTCAACGATACGTTCGGTGATGACAAAGCGTGGCTGCACCAGGCTCACGTCCATGTGCCGAAAAATGGCGGCAATGGCGGGCCAACCGCGCACGTCGTTGAACGGGTCCTTGAAGCGGGCGTTGGGCGCGTACAGGGCTTCCAGCGTGCCGATGTGCCTGGGGTCCAGGGTCTCAAATGCGTGCACGATGGCGTCAACAGCAGGTTTCATGGCAGCAGTCAGTGCGATTTGAGGCGCCGGGTCAGGGCGAAATAGACGGGGTAAGGCAGGCAGCGCAGCATTTTCAGCCAGAAGGTGAAGCGCTTGGGGAAATGGATCTCGAACTGGCCGCGTGCCCAGCCGTCAAGAATGGCCAGGGCCGCCTGCGCGGGGCTGATCAGGGCCGGCATCTTGAAGTCGTTTTGCGCTGTTAACGGCGTCTCGACAAAACCCGGATTGATCAGCGACACGCCCACGCCTTGTTTATGCAGGTCCAGGTACAAAGTCTCGGCGAGGTTGATGAGGGCGGCCTTGGTGGGCCCGTAGGCCAGGCTGTTGGGCAGACCACGGTAACCCGCCACGCTGGCCATCAGGCTGAGATGGCCGCGGCGGTCTTGCGGCTGCGCCAGCAGCCCGGGCAGCACCGCGTCGAGCAGATGCAGGGCGCCGAGGTAATTGACCTGGCTGTGGCGCAGCAGGTCGGGCAGGTCCAACCGGTCGGCGGTCATGGCGCGGTAGTGGCCGGCGCAGTAGACCACGGCGTCAAGCGGGCCTTGGGTCAACAGCGCCTGCGCCGCGCGCTTCACGGCCGGCGCGTCGGTCACGTCCAGCGGCACAGCTTGGGCGCCGGTATGCTGGCTGACAAAGTCGACCAGCGCCGCCGCATCGCGCGCTGACACGATGACTTGTGCGCCCTGCGCGTGCAAGGCGTGCGCCGTGGCGCGCCCGATGCCGCTGGAAGCGCCGACCAGCCAGACCCGCCGACCGGTCCAGTCCGTCATGCGCGCGTTAAGTGCCATGCGCTGCCGTGCTTAACGTTTGACAAACGACAGGGTGACTTCGCCCAGACCCACGCCCCACTTGCGC
>JBASJO010000523.1:0-6984 GCA_049655365.1 Rhodoferax sp.
ATCAGGAACTGGTCCTTGTCGCGGATGGACTGGACTTCGTTGTAGGCGTTGAAGATCTCCGACTCATCCAGGCCCAGGCTCTCCACGATGTACTGGTAGGCGTGCGTGTGGATGGCTTCCTCGAACGCCTGGCGCAACAGGAACTGGCGGCACTCGGGCGCGGTGATGTGGCGGTAGGTGCCCAGCACGATGTTGTTGGCGGCCAGCGAGTCGGCGGTCACGAATAAGCCGAGGTTGCGCTTGATGATGCGGCGCTCGTCTTCGGTCAGGCCATTGGGGTCCTTCCACAGCGCAATATCACGGGTCATGTTGACTTCTTGCGGCATCCAGTGATTGGCACAACTGGACAGGTATTTTTCCCAGGCCCATTTGTACTTGAAGGGCACCAGCTGATTGACGTCGGTCTTGCCGTTGATGATGCGCTTGTCGGCGGCATTGACGCGGCGTTGCGGGGCTGCCAATGGCGCCTTTTGCGCGGACGCCGGTACAACTTTGGTGACGTTTGGCGTGGGCGCAAACTCAGCCAAGGTGGCGGTGGGGTCAGCAAAACGCCCTGCCATCAGCGGATTCGGGCGGCTGGCTGCGGGGGGAGGCAAACTGGCAGTGGGTAGTACTTCGTCGTCCCAGGTCAACATGTTTTTTCCAATCGGTGAATTATGAGATCTTGCGTCAAAAATAGAAAGAATTTTGAGAGTGCCGGGTGCTCATGCTTGCCGCACTGTGGTGTGACAGCATCGCATCGAACGAGCCCCGGTTCTGCTTACTGGCAGGACTCACACGTTGGGTCATCGACACCACAGAACTTGATGTCCGTGGCAGGAACGTTGGCCATCTGTTGACGTGCCGCTGCGGCAGCTGCATCGAGTGCACTCAGGCCACCCTGTCCGGTCAGTTCGCCGCTAGATGAAACGGCATTCAAACGGCCCGCTGTCACCGTCGACTTCTCCACGTGCGTGGCCGACTGTGTGCGCAGGTAATAGGTGGTTTTGAGGCCACGCACCCAGGCCAACTTGTAGGTGTCATCGAGTTTTTTACCCGACGCGCCGGCCATGTAAATGTTGAGTGACTGCGCCTGGTCGATCCACTTTTGGCGCCGCGCGGCAGCTTCTACCAGCCAACGGGTCTCGACCTCAAAAGCGGTGGCGTACAGCGACTTGATTTCCTGCGGAACGCGATCGATGGGGGCCAGTGAACCATCGAAATGTTTGAGGTCCATCACCATCACATCGTCCCACAGGTCAATGCGCTTGAGGTCGCGCACCAGATAGCTGTTGATGATGGTGAATTCACCCGATAGATTGGACTTGACCGAGAGGTTGCCAAAGCAGGGTTCAATGGAGGCATCGACACCAATGATGTTGGAAATGGTGGCGGTGGGCGCGATCGCCACGCAGTTGGAATTGCGCATGCCGTGTTTGGCAATTTTTTTGCGCAACGCATCCCAGTCGAGGGTGCTGGACCTGTCAACCTCGACATAACCACCCCGTTCATGCGCGAGCTGATCGAGTGTGTCTATGGGCAGGATGCCCTGGTCCCACAAGGAGCCCTTGTAGCTGGAGTACTGGCCACGTTCGCGTGCCAGTTCGGTGGACGCCTGGTAGGCGTAGTAACAGATGGCCTCCATGGACTCGTCGGCAAACTGCACCGCTGCATCGCTCGCGTAGGGCAGGCGCAGTTCGTACAGGCTGTCCTGGAAGCCCATCAGGCCAAGCCCCACCGGGCGGTGCCGCAGGTTGGAGTCGCGCGCTTTTTTGACTGCGTAGTAGTTGATGTCGATCACGTTGTCGAGCATGCGCATGGCGGTGGTGATGGTCTTTTGCAGTTTGGCGTGATCGATTGCGCCGTCCTTCAAATGCTGCAGCAAATTGACCGATCCCAGGTTGCAGACGGCAGTTTCCGTGTTGCTGGTGTTGAGGGTGATCTCGGTGCACAGGTTGCTCGAGTGCACCACGCCCACATGTTGTTGTGGTGAGCGGATGTTGCAGGCATCCTTGAACGTGATCCAGGGATGGCCGGTCTCGAACAGCATGGTCAGCATCTTGCGCCACAGGTCCGAAGCTTGCACCGTGCGGCAGGGCTTGATCTCGCCGCGCGCTGCTTTTTCCTCGTAGGCCACGTAAGCCTGCTCGAACGCAATGCCGAACTTGTCGTGCAGGTCGGGCACGTTGTTGGGCGAGAACAGCGTCCACGGGCCTTTTTCCATGACGCGACGCATGAACAGGTCGGGGATCCAGTTGGCGGTGTTCATGTCGTGTGTGCGGCGGCGGTCATCACCGGTGTTCTTGCGCAGTTCCAGAAATTCCTCGATGTCGAGGTGCCAGGTTTCCAGGTAGGTGCAGACCGCGCCTTTGCGCTTGCCGCCTTGGTTGACCGCGACCGCCGTGTCGTTGACCACTTTCAGGAAAGGCACCACGCCCTGCGATTCGCCGTTGGTGCCCTTGATGTGACTGCCCAGCGCACGTACGCGGGTCCAGTCATTGCCCAAGCCCCCGGCAAACTTGGAAAGCAGCGCGTTTTCCTTGATCGACTCGTAGATGCCGTCGAGGTCATCGGGTACTGTGGTCAGGTAACAGCTTGAAAGTTGCGAGCGCAGGCTGCCGCTGTTGAACAGGGTGGGCGTGGATGACATGAAGTCGAACGAGGACAGCACTTCATAGAACTCGATGGCACGCGCTTCGCGTTCGATTTCGTTGAGCGCCAAGCCCATGGCGACGCGCATGAAAAACGCCTGCGGCAGTTCGATACGCTGTTTGCCAATGTGCAAAAAATAGCGGTCATAAAGGGTTTGCAGGCCCAGGTAATCGAATTGCAGATCACGCTCGGCCTTGAGGGCACCGGCCAGACGCACCAGGTCAAACTGCTGCAGTTTCTCGTCGAGCAGTTCATTCTCAACGCCGCGTTTGATGAACTGCGGAAAGTAGTCGGCGTAGGCCTGAGGCATATCGGCTTGCGCCACGTCTTCGCCCAGGATTTCCTTGGCGATGGTGTGAAACAACAGGCGCGCGGTGGCGTAGGTGTAGTCCGGGTCTTTTTCAATCAGGGTGCGGGCCGCCAGTACCGAGGCTTTGTAGACCTCGTCCATGGGCACGCCGTCGTACAGGTTGCGCAGCGTCTCTGCCATGATGGGCTCGGGCTTGACATCGGCGCCCAGGCCGCGACAGGCATCCACAATGATGCCTTGCAGGCGCGCCAGATCCAGCACCACGCGCTGGCCCCTGTCGACAGCATGCAACAGCGGGGCAGCAGGTGCCTGTTGAACCACCTTTTGCGCACGTTCCTGGCTGCGTTTCTCGCGGTACAGCACATAGGCGCGGGCAATTTCGTGATGCCCTTCGCGCATCAGACCCAGTTCCACCTGGTCCTGCACGTCTTCAATGTGAAAAGTGCCACCGGCCGGGCGCGAACGCATCAGCGCCTTGACCACGACCTGGGTAAGCACTTCAACGGTCTCGCGCACGCTGGCGGACGCGGCGCCCTGAGTGCCATGCACTGCCAGAAAGGCCTTCATCATGGCCACGGCAATCTTGTTGGGCTCGAAAGGCACCACGGCACCGTTGCGCCGGAGGATTTGGTATTGACGCAATGTTCCGGCAGAAGTCGCAGATGGCTCGCCTGATTCGGATCGGCTCGGCATGTTGCTGTAAGGTGTGCTGGAAGTGGTCTGGGCAGTTTGCATGGCATCCTCTCTTGGAACTGGTGCGGAAATGAATGGCGAGGCAGCTTGTAGCAGCTGCGTGCGCGTGATCGAATACCTTAGCTTATCACTATATCTAGGGTTGTGAATCGGTTATGACACTACCCATAGTGTTTTTTGTCACTTGGCCCGTTTGTGGCGCCGAGCTGTATTTCTCTGGTTTTAATAGCGATCGATGCCCGACTGAGCTTGAGTTCGCGTGCTTTTTTATCGCTCAAACAATTCAGTTTAGCCGTCTTTCCTGGTCGCCTCGGATGGCGAGGCTAGGGGTAAATACCGAGTCTCCAGTCCCAAGTCTTTTTGCAAGCGCAGCCAGTCAAAACCTGCGCCAGGGTCGCCCTTGCGGCCGGGTGCGATGTGTTCATGTCCCGCCAGATGGGCAATGGGGTAGTGCTGCATCAGCGCGGCGCACACGCTTTGCAGGCATTCGTATTGCGCGTCTTCAAACAGGTCACCTTCCAGCCCTTCGAGTTCAATGCCAATGCTGTCGTTGTTGCAGTTGTCGCGGCCACGGTAGGTCGACGCGCCCGCGTGCCAAGCGCGGTCGTCGCAACTGACCAACTGCCAGAGCTCACCGTTGCGTCGGATGAAGAAATGCGCTGACACCTCCATGTCCTGGATTTGGTGGAAGTAGGGGTGGGCTTGCCAGTCGAGCTGGTTGTTGAAAAACTGAAGCACCTCAGGTCCACCATATTGACCTGGTGGCAGGCTGATGGAGTGCAGCACGATCAAGTCAATGTGGGTCTGCGATGGACGCGGACCCCGGTTGGGTGAGACCTGTTGCGCGGCAAAGCGGTACCAGCCGTCTGCCCACAAGGCGTCACCGGCAGGGGTCAGTGGCGTCGTCATCGGTATTCTCATCAGAGTGTGCGGGCGCAATCCCCAGGCGGGCGATGCGGTAGCGGATTTGTCGCAGGCTCAGGCCCAGGCGGGACGCGGCCGCGGTGCGGTTGAAGTTGGTCTCTTGCAGGGTGCGCAGCAAGATGGCGCGCTCGTGGGTGTCCAGATAAGCCTGCAAATCGCTGGGAATGTGTTCCCCGTCCGGGCCTGGGCCTGGGTCTGCGACTGCGGGTGCTGTGGCGGGCAGGCACGGGATCTGGTCAAGGTCCCCCAGGGTCACACTGCGATGGAGCAGGTTTTCCAGCTCCCGGACATTGCCCGGCATCGGCAGTTGGGTCAATTGCGCCAGAACGTCAGCACTGAGGCGGGGTGTCGGCAAGCCCGCTTCCTGCGCAATGCGTGATAGCAGTGCGTCGCACAGTTCGGGCAGATCCTCCTGTCGTTCCCGCAACGGCGTGATCGCCAGCTCGATCACATTGAGACGGTAATACAGGTCTTGCCGGAAGTTGCCTTGCTGGACTTCGGTCGCCAGATCCTTGTGGGTGGCGCTGATGATGCGCACATCCACCAGGTCCTCCTGGGTTGAACCCAAGGGTCTGATGCGACGTTCCTGGATGGCGCGCAGCAATTTGGCCTGCATGGCCAGCGGAAGGTCGCCAATTTCATCCAGAAACAGGGTGCCCCCTTGCGCCGCCTGGAAAAATCCCTGTCGGTCCTGGCTGGCGCCGGTATAGGCGCCCTTTTTGACACCAAAAAATTCGGCTTCCAGTAAATTCTCGGGAATGGCGCTGCAGTTCACGGCGATCCAAGCACCCTGGGCGCGGTGGCTGTTGCTGTGAATCGCATAGGCCACCAGCTCTTTGCCCGTGCCAGACTCACCTGTGACCATGATCGGCGCCATGCTGGGGGCAACTTTGAGGATGCGCTCCTTGATCTGGCGCATTACCAGCGACTGACCGACCAGCCGCGCCAGTGACTGGGCGCCCGGGTTGTCGGGTCCACTGCTGGATTCGGGCTGCAACCGATCTGGCTGCGCGGCTTGTCGTGTGGGCGGAACCGGTGCGCTGCGTAATGCCGCCGCAATGACGGAGCGAAATTGCTTGAGGTCGACGGGCTTGGTCAGGTAGTCAAAAGCACCCGCTTTCAAGGCCTCGACCGCATTGGCTGTGGAACCATAAGCGGTGATGACCACGCAGCGCTCGTTACGATGCTGCGCCTTGAGTTCGGTGATCAGTGACAGGCCCAGGCCATCAGGCAGGCGCATGTCGGTGATGACGGCGTCAAACACCTTGCTTTGCAGGCAGGTGCGTGCCTGCTGAAGGTTTTCTGCGGTGTCGACCCGATAACCTTCACGCAACAGGGTCAGTTCGTAAATGGTGCGCAGGTCGGGCTCGTCATCGACCACCAGGATGTGTTGGGTGCTTGGGGTCATGGGTTCACTCGTTTGGCTGGACTGACGTTGCAAGACTATCGTGTGGTGGCAATGATTTGAACGTCACAAAAAACTCGTTACCCGTCAACATTGCTCCATCCATGGCGCGTGTGCTGCGCCGGTAGTTGATTTCAGCACCATGACTGTCACACAGTTCCCGGCAAATATAAAGCCCGAGACCACTGGAACGGCTCTCGGAGGAAAAAAAAGGTTCAAACAAATGTTGTTCGACGGAAGGGTCCAGCGGCGCACCGTCGCTCCAGATCCGCAGACAGATGCGTGCGCTCGCGCCAGTTCCCCAACTTCTGTCCAGCGTGATCTGGATGGCATCGGGGTGCGTGCTGATGTAGCGTTGGGCATTGTCCAGCAGGTTGATCAGAATACGGCGCAAGTGCTCGGGGTCAAACCAGACCCAAGCCTGGGTGTTGGGCAACTGTACCGCGATGTCCGGCTTGTTCCCCCCGTGCGATTGCCAGTCCCGACAAATTCGCGGCACGGTGAGTGTCAGGTCGAGCGGCTGGGTCTGAAGCGGAGCGTCTGTGTTGGGGTTTTGGGCGACGTGCAGGATGTCGTGCACTGTTTTTTCAAGTCGCTGGGCATTTTGTTGCACCAGCCGGCTCAATTGTTGCTGCCCGGGATCAGACAGGTCTTCTGCCAACAAGGCATTGGCTTGCACGATGGCAGCCAGCGGGTTGCGTATTTCATGGGCGACCGCGGCCGACATGCGGCCCATGCTGGCGAATTTTTCGACCCGTAAACGAGCTTGCAGTTCTCTTTGATCCTGCAAGAAAATCACACACATGCCTTGCGCCTCCGGATTCAATTGGGCGGTCAGTTGGGTGTGAGCCATGACCAGGCGCGTTCCCTGGCCTTCGTGCTGAATGCTGATTTCCAGATGTTGCATTGTCTGTGTTTTAAAGGTCTCGTCGATCAGCTGGCGCAGACCCTGCCAACCTGGTGCATTGGCCAGAATCCATGGCTGATTTTGCGTACCTTGGGGGAAGCTCAATTGTTTTTG
>JBASJO010000524.1:0-5314 GCA_049655365.1 Rhodoferax sp.
GGGTGGTAGGGTACCCTGCAAAGCGAGGTCAAGGAGGAGGGATTGGCCGCCAGGCCAATGCCGGGGGACACGAGCGGCGCAGGGCACCCTGCCGCCCCGAGCCCTCCGAAAAAGTCAGAGATATCCCCGGCTCCCCTGTCTCAAGTGGCTCTTACTTGTGCACACCCAACTTCTCACGCCATCCCGGAAACAACTTGTCCGCATCCCCAGGAAAGGACTCAAACGCCCGGGCAAATTCCTTGTGCTCTTTGGCAAACTCAATCGGATCCGCCCCGGCTTTCCAGCACTCATAGGACTGGCGCAACGAAATGGCTCCGGCTGCCGGCGAGTCAATGTGGCCATAAGAGCCGCCGCCCGAGGTGTTGATCACGTTGCCGTGACCCAGGTTCTGGAAGAAACCAGGCAGGCGCAAGGCGTTCATGCCGCCCGAGATGATCGGGGTGGTGGGCTTCATGCCATACCATTTTTGGTAGTAGACCGGGCCCTGGCATTCGTCACGCTCGATCATGTAGGCGATGTTGCGGTCGTCGTTCTCGCCTTCCATCTTGCCGTAGCCCATGGTGCCGACGTGGATACCGGACGCCCCTTGCAAGCGGGAGATTTTGGCCAGCACAAAGGCGGTGTAGCCGCGCTTGGCCGATGGCGACGTGATCATGCCGTGACCGGCGCGATGGTAATGCAGGTACTGGTTGGGGTACTGGCGACGTGCCGTGGTGATCATGCCGGGGCCGCCGACAAAGCCGTCCACCAGGAAAGCCACTTTGTCGGCATCCGGGCCAAAGGCTTCGAGAATGAAGTCGGCACGGGCGCACATTTCATAGTGGTCGTCGGCGGTGATGTTGGCCGAGAACAGTTTGGCCTGGCCGGTTTCGTCCTGGGCGCGTTTCATGGCGTCATAGACCAGCGGATAGACCTTCTTGGCGGGGCAGAACACCTGGTTGCCTTGCGGCTCGTCGTTCTTGATGAAATCGCCCCCCAGCCAGAACTGGTAGGCTGCTGCGGCAAACGGCTCGGGACGCAGGCCCAGCTTGGGCTTGATGATGGTGCCGGCAATGTAGCCGCCGTCCTTGACCGGGCGACCCAGCATGCGCCACATGTCTGAGATGTCCTTGGCTGGCCCGTCAAACAACTGGATGGCCCGCTCTGGAAAGTAGATGTCGTGAATCTTGCCGTGCTCGATGTCGCCCATGCCCTGGTTGTTGCCGATGACCAGCGTCAGGATCGACACCATCATCATGCGGCCATCGGTGATGTTGCGGTCAAACAGGTCCATCGGGTAGGCAATGCGCATGTCCTCGGTGGCTTCGTCAATGTAGTACACCAGCGCATCCAGCCCTCGGGTGAAATCGTCAGTGGTGGAGACTTCGACGTTGGTGCCGGTGGATGACTCGGCGGCGAAGTGGGCAGCGCACGACAAGTAGCTGCCAAACCCCGGCTTGGGCTTCATCTTGTAGGCGACAAGAATATGTTTGCCGCCGGCAATCAGGTCTTCTTCCTTGAGGCTCAGGTCAGCGTAGCGGTTCGATTGATCCATGGTGTGTCTCCTGTTAAATGGGGTTGGGCTGTCGATGGGTTGAACTATAGGCAGGCTTATTCATCATGAAAATTCAAATAAATTGATTTTTAAATCAGTTTTTATTGATGAATTAGCGTGCGCGCCAGTTTCCAGTCACTTGCGCAAAGTCACGGACAATCAATGCCATTCATATTCACTGTTCAGTGGCCTCAAAGGAGTTGATTCATGCCTATCGTTGTGTTCAATCAAAAGGGCGGGGTGGGCAAGTCCACCATTACCTGCAATCTGGCTGCCATCAGTGCCAGCCAGGGCCTGCGCACCCTGGTTATCGACCTCGATCCGCAGGGCAACTCCACCAGTTATTTGCTCGGCGACACGGCCACTGACGGGCAGCCCAGCGTGGCGGGTTTTTTTGAACAAACCCTGAGCTACAGCTTTCGCACTGTGCCACCCACCGAATTCGTGGTCGAGACACCATTTGAAAACCTCGATGTGATGCCTTCCAGCCCGGCGCTCAACGAGTTGCTGGTCAAGCTGGAGTCGCGCCAGAAAATCTACAAACTGCGCGAAGCCCTGGTGCAACTGGCTGAGACCTATGACCGCATTTACATCGACACGCCCCCGGCGCTGAACTTCTTTACCCGGGCCGCGCTGATTGGCGCCAGCGGTTGCCTGATTCCGTTTGACTGCGACAGTTTTTCACGCCAGGCGCTGTATGCGCTGATGGACAACGTGCAGGAAATCCGTGCCGACCACAACCCCGATCTCCAGATCGACGGCATTGTGGTGAACCAGTTCCAGGCCCGCGCCAACCTGCCCCAGCGCATGGTGGCCGAACTCATTGAAGAGGGTCTACCGGTGCTGCAACCCTATTTGCCGTCGTCCGTGCGCATCCGCGAGTCGCACGAGCAGTCACTGCCCATGATCCACCTGGACCCGAATCACAAGATCACGCTGGCGCTGGTGGAGCTGCATGACGGGTTGAGGGCGTAGCCAAACTTTTTGGTGATGCGGAGTCTGATGCGTATTGACATTGTGTATGGTGATATATATCATGTGACATATCATTAACAAGGAATTGAACCATGCTTCAAACCGCCAAAATATTTGCTACTGGCCGCAGTCAGGCAGTTCGCTTGCCGCTTGAGTTCCGCTTTGACGTTGCAGAAGTTTTCATCCGCCACGATCCGGCCACGGGCGATGTGGTGCTGTCGCGCAAGCCCACAGATTGGCAGGGCTTGCTTGACGTGGTAACCCAAAACAAGGACGAAGACTTGTTGATTGAACGCCGGCCAACACAGGCACGGCGTGACCCATTTGAGGGCTGGGAGGAATGAGTCGGCGCTATATGCTCGACACCAACGTGGTCAGCCACATCATGCAGGGGCGAGATACCGACTTGCTGGTGCGCCTGACAAAGGTACCCGTGGGCCAGGTCGTGATGTCCAGCGTGACCTTGGCAGAACTTGAATACGGCTTGCACCGCAAAGGGCAACCCGCTCGCCTGCGAAATGCCCTGACGCAAGTGCTGCTTCGCATCGACGTATTGCCCTGGGATGAAGATGTTGCGGCTTGCTACGGCGAGTTTTGCGCCGCGTTAGAGGCCCAAGGTATCAGCCTTAGCGACTTCGACATGATGATCGCCGCTCATGCTGTGGCGACGGATGTCACTCTGGTTAGCCGAGACAAGGCATTTGCGCAGGTGCCCGTGGACCGTTTGAGGCTGGAGATTTGGTAGCCAATAAGTACGCCATCAACTCCACGCATCCATCAGCGCCCCGCCTTGTTCAATCAAAAAATCTTTGAAGGCCAGTGCGGCAGGGGAGAGCTTCTTGCTGCTCAGATGTGTCACATACCAGTGGTTGATCTGCGGTAATCCTTCCACGTCGAGCAGCGCCAGGTGACCGCTGGCGAGTTCGTGACGCACCGTGCGCATCGACAAAAAGCTCAAACCCATGCCGGCCATCACCGCCTGTTTGATGGTTTCGTTGCTGGGCATGGCCATCACCATTTTCAAAGGTGTCATGTTTTCCTCGAACAGCCGCTGCATGGCGGCGCGCGTGCCGGAGCCTTCTTCGCGCACCACAAATTTGTAATCGGCCAGGGCGCTGAATGGCAGGTTTTTGCGCCGCACCAGCGGGTGATTTGGCGGCGCCACCATGGCCAGCGGGTTGGTGGCAAAGGCCTTGGCCTGGCATTCGAGGTGGCTGGGTGTACGGCCCATGATGACCAGGTCGGCTTCGCTGCGTGCCAGCAGACCCAACACGTTTTCACGGTTGTCAATGCTGAGCTGCACGTGAATGCCGGGGTTGAGCTGGCCAAAGCGCACCAGCAGCATGGGCACAAAGTACTTGGCCGTACTGACCACCGCCAGGTCAATGCGACCCTGCTTCAGGCCGACATGCTCGGCCATCTGGTCTTCGAGGTCCTTGAACTGACGCATGGCCGCGGTGGCGTGGGTCAAAAAGATCTCGCCGGCGTGGGTGAGCCGGATGTTGCGTCCGGTCGGCTCGATCAAGGCCAGACCAAAGGCGTCTTCAAGTTGGCGGATCTGCATCGACACCGCAGGCTGGGTGACAAACAGGCGCTCGGCCGCTTTGGAAACCGAACGCTGGCGCGCCACCTCCAAAAAGGTCTGGATCTGCTTGAAGGTGTAAGGGCGCATGGGGGTCTTCGTCCTTTCATCAGTTCATGCTGATGATTATTGAATAAAACGTGATTAGAGTTTATGGGTTCGGGCGATTAAAGTAAATCCATGCCGCAAAAGTGGCTAAAACAAACGAACCAAGGAAAGCCCCTCATGTCCCAGTCGTCGACCGCCAACACGCTGCAAGCCCTCATCTTTGATGTGGACGGCACCCTGGCCGACACCGAACGGGCGCACATGGCGGCTTTCAACCATGCGTTCCAGGAAATGGGCCTGGACTGGGTCTGGGACGAAGCCCTGTATACCGAGCTGCTCAATATTTCGGGCGGCAAGGAGCGCATCCTGCACTACTGGAAACAGGTGAATCCGGATGTCAAGGCGCTCAACGCGCAAGCCCTGAACGACCGGATCAGCCGCATCCATGAACTCAAGACGGCGGCTTATGAACACGCTGTCAACAGCGGTGAGGTGAGCCTGCGCCCCGGGGTGCTCAGACTGATGGACGAGGCGCTTGGCGCGGGCCTGCAACTGGCCATTGCCACCACCACCTCGCCGGTCAACATTGCCGCGCTGTTGCGCCATGCCATCGGCTCTGACTGGCGCATGAATTTCTCGGCCATTGGCGATGCCTCGACAGCGCCCATCAAGAAGCCGCACCCGCAGGTGTATTTGCAGATGTTGACGGCCTTGCAACTGCCCCCTGCACAGTGCCTGGCGTTTGAAGACTCGAACAACGGGCTGCGTGCCGCCAGTGCTGCCGGGCTGGCCACCCTCGTCACGCCCAACAGTTTCACCGCACACCATGATTTCACCGGGGCACTCAAGGTGGTGCCGGACTTGAGTCAGGTCAATCTGGTGCAATTGCGCCAGTGGCACAGCGCTTATTTCAGGTAAAGCGGCGCTGAACTGCATTACCCTCAAGAATTTCAAACTTTACAGAAAGCCCCCCATGAGCAGCTCCCCCGTTTTGCGTTTGGCCCCCAGCATCTTGTCGGCTGACTTTGCCCGTCTGGGCGAAGAAGTGCGCGCCATTGAGGCCGCTGGTTGCGACCTGGTGCACTTTGACGTGATGGACAACCACTATGTGCCCAACCTGACCATCGGCCCCCTGGTGTGCGAGGCCATTCGCCCGCATGTGAGCATCCCGATCG
>JBASJO010000525.1:0-7303 GCA_049655365.1 Rhodoferax sp.
TCGGCACGCCCCACCACAGGCCGTTGCCGATTTCCATCAGCAGGTCGGCGCTGCCCACGCGCACCGAGGGCCCGCCCGACAGCACCACGGCCAGGCCGGTAAACAGCAGCTGGGTGCCCAGGGTGCACAGAATGGGGGTCAGCCCCAATCGTGAAATCAGTAGGCCGTTGACCACACCGCCAACCAGTCCGGTGCAGATGGCAATGCCAGCAAAGGCCAGCGTGAACAACACCGGCGCCTCGTCCACATTGACAAAGGCCGTCACCACGGTAGCTGAGAACACACCGGACAGATTGGCCAGCGCAATGCCCGACAGGTCGATGCCGCCATTGCCCGAACTCATGGCCAGCATCACGCCAATGGCCAGCAAGCCCAGTTCCGGCAGCTGTGCCGCCATGGACTGAAGGTTGTAGGGATCAATAAAGGCACCCTTGGACAACAGCGACGCGCTCAACAGCACCAGCAGGTTGATGCCGACCAAAAACACCAGTTGGGGATCTGCTTTGGACTTCATAGATACGCCCGTTCAGCCAGCGCGCGGTGGCGGGGGCAGCAACTGAGGGAGGCATAAATAAACTGTTCGAACACTTGTTTTCTACTAAACGTTTAGTGATGTTTAAAAAACTAACCGCCACTTTAATCCTTTGCCGTGGCTTTTATATAAGTGGAAACCCTTGTCTGGGATAAACCCCAGTCAGGCGAAATTTCCCTTGAAATCATAAAAACGTTTAGTAAAATTCACATGGGATCCGGATGGATTGCCTCGAAAGACCCGCTTGCGGCTTGGGGTCAGCCCAACGACACGGATCTGCTCTGATAATTCCGAACAAACAAGTGGATGCAAATACATGTCTTCAACGGTCAAGGATGTAGCCAAGCTCGCCGGTGTTTCCGCCACCACGGTGTCACTTGTAATGAATGGCAAGTCGGGCATTTCGCAGGAAACCCGTACCCGTGTCATGCAGGCGGCAAAAACCTTGAAGTACAGTCAGCGCATCGTCCGTGCGGCCAAGGGTGACGCGTTGGGCACCTTGCGTTTTTTGAAGATTGCCAAGCACGGACACACCGTTAACCGTGATCACAACACCTTTATCTCGGATTACATTGACGGCATGTCGCGCGAGGCAAGTGCCTCCGGCTACAAGCTGGAAATCGTCAGCTTTGAGGGCGAGCCGGTGGAAGCCATTGTTTCCTCGCTGTTGGGTACCCGTGTGGACGGCCTGATTGTGCTGGGCACGGAACTGACCGAGCAGGACATCAAGCTGCTGCAGACGCTACCGACCCCGCTCGTAGTCATTGACTCCTTCTTCGATGTGCTGGAGTGCAACTTTGTCAACATGAACAACAAGGATGCGGTTTACAAAATCATTGCCTACTTTGTCGAGCGCGGCTTCAGAAACATTGGCTTTATTGCCAGCAATGTGCAGACCGTGAACTTTCAGTTGCGCAAGGACGCCTTTATCGAAGGTATGAAGGCTTTTGGACTCAACTTCAGTGCGCGCGACATCATCACCGTTGACTCCACCTATGACGGCGCCTACCAGGACATGCGGGCCAAGCTGAACAATGGCCTGGTAGTCCCTGAGTGCTACTTTTGCACCAATGACATCATCACTTATGGCTGTATCAAGGCGCTTCGGGAATTCAATGTGCGCATACCGCAGGACATATCGGTGATCGGCTTTGACAATCTGCCCATGAGCGCCACCATGGAGCCGCCGCTGACCACAATTGATGTGTCCAAGACCAAGATTGGCTATCTGGCGATCCGCCTGCTGGACGAGTTGATCCACGCCGAGGACAAGCAGCCGGCCGTCAAGATTCTGGTAGGCGCCAACCTAGTGGCGCGAGACAGCGTTGCGCCGAAACATTAGCCCACAGCATCAGTTGAGACGCCACACCAGTTCCGGCCGGTCATGGCGTGATCTGGCCATTCGTTTGACGCATCACGCAAGGACTCTCCAATAACGCACGCATCGCCCCATCGCTTCTGAACGCCAGCCAGGCACCTTGCCGAGGCATCACAGCAGCATTCAGGCCGGGCGCTGGTCGGTGGAGGGGCGTTGCCACAGATTGATGCCGCCATCCACCGCGTGCTGGTCAATGGCGGCCAGCTCTTCGGCGGAAAACTGCAGCTTGTGCAACGCGTCGGCCAGCTCGGTGATTTGCGCCGGCTGGCTGGCGCCGATCAGCGCCGAGCTCACGCGCGCATCGCGCAGCACCCAGGCGGTGGCCATCTGAGCCAGGCTTTGGCCGCGGGCCTGGGCGATCTCATTGAGGGCACGCACGTGCTTGAGGTTTTGTTCGCTCAGGTGTTCGGCCTTGAGCGAGCCGCCGCCGGGCCGGTTGATGCGGGCATCCGCCGGAATGCCGTTCAGGTATTTGTCGGTCAGCAGGCCCTGTGCCAGTGCGCTGAAAGCGATGCAGCCCATGCCGGTGTCCGTCAGGGTGTCCAGCAGGGCCTCTTCAATCCAGCGGTTCAGCAAGCTGTAAGACGGCTGGTGAATCAGGGGCGCCACGCCCATGGCGCGTAACAGTGTCGCCGCCTCGCGCGTCTTGGCGGCCGAGTAGCTGCTGACGCCGACGTACAGTGCCTTGCCCTGCTGTACGGCGCTGGCCAGGGCGCCGCAGGTTTCTTCCAGCGGCGTGTCCGGGTCAAAGCGGTGCGAGTAAAAAATGTCGACGTAATCCAGGCCCGTGCGCTTCAAGCTTTGGTCCAGGCTGGCCAGCACGTGCTTGCGCGCGCCGCCACCCTGGCCGTAGGGGCCGGGCCACATGTCCCAGCCCGCCTTGCTGGAGATGATGAGCTCGTCGCGGTAGGGCTTGAAGTCGCGTCGCAGGTGTTCACCAAAGTTGGTCTCGGCGCTGCCATACGGTGGGCCGTAGTTGTTGGCCAGATCGAAGTGGGTGATGCCCAGATCAAAAGCTGTGCGCAGCATGGCGCGCTGCGTGGCCATGGGCGTGGTATCGCCAAAGTTGTGCCACAGCCCCAGCGTGATCGCGGGCAGCTTCAGGCCGCTGCGGCCGCAGTTGCGGTAGGTCATGGTGTCGTAGCGGGTGGGGTTGGCGTGGTAACTCATGGTTGTATCTCCGATCACGTTAATGTATTAAAAATTCCTTCAGCCCCGGCTCCCTCAAAAGTGAAGTGCAACCCAGTAAGATGTGACCATGTAGCTAAACATTGGCGGACAGGGGTCTTGCCTGCGGCCACACCATTGACCCCAAATTCAGTGCCGTACCTTGAATCGCCATTCCACCTGCATGCTCAGACTCTCGCCGGTATGCAGCACGCGCAGACCAGGCTGTCCGGCCAGGTGAAAGGCATCAATCGGGTGGCTCACTGGCTCAAAACAAAAAGCCTGGCCCGCAGGGGGACGGTACAGCAGGAAATAACCGTCGCTTAGCCCGCGTTTTTGAATGTCTGGCACGTCGATTGTCATCTCCAACTGATGCTCGGGCCATGTGATGCTGGCTTGCCCGCACCAACCGGTATAGGCGTTGTCGACCAAAGAGCCGTTAACTTGCATACCGCTGCGCGGGTCCCAGCCTGGTGGAAACTCGGTGGTGTGCTGGATGGGCAGCGGGTCCGCGCCGCTCAACCAGACACCTTTCGCCTGGGTTGTCAGTCGGGTTTCTGGCGTGCGTAAAAACCAGGGATGCAAGCCGATGCCGTACGGCAGAGCGTGCCGACCCGTGTGGGTGACAAGCAGGGTCTGGTCCATGCCACCCTCGCGCAGGACGAAGCGCTGCATGGCCTGGTAGTGGTAGGGGTCGCCGGCAAAGGCCTGGGAATCCAGCGTCATTTCCAGCGTGTCTGGCGCGCTCTGGCGCAGTTGCCATGCTTGCAGCCAGCCATCGCCATGAATCGGGTAGGGCTCGGCCTGCCGGTTGGGATTCAAGGGATGGTGCACACCATCGTGGTCAAAACCACCCGCGCTGATGCGATTGGACCAGGGCAGCATGGGAAAACACGCTAGGCTGTAGCGGTCGGTGTCGCCGGCCCAGGGTCGCCACAGATCGAGTCGACCCTGACTCGCCTGCGGTGCACCTGTTGGCATGTCGAGTTGCCAGGCCGCAACGCCGCCACCGAGCGAAGGCAGCAGTCCGAGATGTTGACCGGCGTGGTGCAGCCAGATGATCGGGTGTTGGTCAGATGCCATCGACAGATTCCCAGCCTTCACTGTGACCCGAGCGGTACAGCGCGTCGAGCACCCGCATATTGCAAATGGCATCGTCAATGCCGTAGGGCAGGGGGATTTCTCCACGCAGCACGCGCGAAAATGCATCACCTTGCAGTGTGTACTGGTCGCATGGCGGCAAGGTTTCAGTCACGGCAGAGGCGCCACCAAGGCGCTTGCCATCGTCGATAAAGAGTCGCGTCGCCTGGCCTTGCGGGGCGTTGAACGGGATTTCAATTTCCAGCCGCTGCTGGGTGCCCATGGCGTGCAGGCGTTGGTAGGGCGCGGACTGGGTGGAAACGGTGAAGTCCAGGCGGCGACCGTTGCCAAAGTCAACCAAGGCGCTGGCGGTGCGGTCAGTGCCAAAGTCGGGGTCGCGCTCGATCAGGGCCAGCACGCGCAGCGGCTCGGCCTCAAACAGGAAGCGCCCGGCGGTAACGCAGTAGCAGCCGATGTCGTAGAGCGCGCCGCCACCGGCCTCGACGCGGTTGCGAATGTCGCCGGGCTGGCGGTTGAAGTATGAGAAAAAGGCTTGCACGGTGTGCAACTGGCCCAGCGCACCGCTGCGCACCAGCTCGCGTGCGCGCAGCCACTGCGGGTGAAAGCGCACCATGAAGGCCTCCATGATGTGCACCTGGCCGGCCACCTCGCGCAGCTGCGCCGCCTCGGATGCGTTCAGGGTGAAGGGTTTTTCGCACAGCACATGTTTGCCTGCGCGCGCCGCCGCCAGCGTCCAGTGCAGGTGCATGTCGTTGGGCAGGGGGTTGTAGATGGCCTCAATGTTGGGGTCGGCCAGCAGCTCTTCATAGGAACCGTAGGCCTGTGCAATGCCCAGCTTCGCCGCTGCGGCCTGCGCTTGCGCCAGTGAGCGTGAGGCAATCGCGCTGATCTGGCAGTGCGCGCTCTGTTGCATCGCCGGGATGACTTTTTCCAGGCCGATGCGGGCCGTGCTGAGCACACCCCAGTTGACTTTTTTGATGATGGTCATGTTGTTTCCAGTTCTTGAGATGAAGTTTTGACGCGCCGCCCAAGGCGAATTCCTCGCGATGACGATTCAAGGTCCGTGTGCGGCGTCGGGTCGGCATGGCGGCTCGCCATGAAGTAACAAGTGGCTTGGCTCCCTCTTCCTAAATAAAACCGTTGAGCAAATTCTCCAACTGCTCCTGCCGGCCGGAGAGGGGGCGTGTGTCAAGGTTGCGATCGAGCGCGCGCGCGGCGACCGAATCGAGCCCCAGACGACCCTTGAGTAGATCCTGGCCAAAGGCGCCGTCCCAATCTTGGTAACGTTCTTTGACCTGCTGGGCAAGGCGGCCATCGAGGATCATTTTTTCGGCAATCAAGAGCGCCCGGGCTGACACATCCATGCCACCAATATGGCCATGGAACAGGTCTTCGGGGTCGATCGACTGGCGGCGCACCTTGGCATCAAAGTTGATGCCACCAGTGGCAAGGCCACCGTTCTGCAGGATCAGGTACAGCGCCAGCGCCACGTCAGGGATGCTGTTGGGAAACTGGTCGGTGTCCCAGCCGCACTGCATGTCGCCCCGGTTCATGTCGATCGAACCAAAAATACCTAAGTCGATGGCGGTGGCGATTTCATGCTCAAAACTGTGGCCCGCCAGCGTGGCATGGTTGGCCTCGATGTTGACCTTGATGTCTTTCTCAAGTCCGTAGCGTGTCAGGAAGCCATAGACGGTAGCCGTGTCAAAGTCGTACTGGTGTTTGGAGGGCTCTCGCGGCTTGGGCTCGATCAAGATGGTGCCCTTGAAGCCGATCTTGTGCTTGTACTCCACCACCATATTCATGAAGCGGCCCATTTGGTCGAGTTCTTGGCCGATGTGGGTGTTGAGCAGGGTTTCATAGCCTTCGCGTCCGCCCCACAGCACATAGTTTTCGCCGCCGAGCTTGAAGGTGGCGTCCATGGCTTCTTTGACTTGCAGGGCTGCCAGCGCAAAGATTTCAGGGTCGGGGTTGGTGGCGGCACCGGCCATGAAGCGCCGGTGGCTGAACAGGTTCGCCGTGCCCCACAGCAGCTTCATGCCGGTGGCTTGTTGCTTGGCGCCCAGCACGTCCACCATGGCGTGCAGGTGGTTCACGCTCTCGCGTGGGGTATCTCCTTCAGGGGCGACATCGCGATCATGAAAGCAATAGTAGGGCGCGCCGAGTTTTTGAAAAAACTCAAATGCCGCATCGGCCTTGGCTTTGGCTGCCTGCATCGGGTCGGCCATGTGCTGCCAGGGGCGCTCATAGGCGTCACCGCCAAACGGGTCGGACCCGTTGCCGCAGAAGCTGTGCCAGTAGCACACGGCCAGGCGCAGCTGGTCTTGCATGCGCTTGCCCAGCACCAGGCGATCGGGCTCGTACCACTTGAAACTTAAGGGGTTTTTAGAGTCCTGGCCTTCGTAGGCTATGCGTGAAATGCGATCAAAGTAAGAGCTCATGGTGCGTCCTTGAGAGTTTAGTTGGGTGAAAAATACTGAAATGGATGTCAATCGGCATAGCGCGCGCGAAAGCGCTCATAGCGAGGCTGCAGCAAAGCTTGCTCGGCCGCATTCGGGGTGAATACACGGTCGATCGGGGGCGTGGTACACACTTGGGCGATGTCGCCGCCATGGGCCAGCCAGGCCAGACGCGCCGCGCCCAGGGCGCCGCCTGCTGCGGACGCGGTATGCGTCACGATGTCAATGGCCAGACTTGATGCCAGTTGCTGCGCCCACAGATCACTGCGTGCACCGCCGCCCACCAGCGACAGGTGCTGGACTGAGCTACCGGCTGCCTTGAGCGCCTGCAGGCCATCGGTCAAGCCAAAGGTCACGCCTTCGATCACCGCGTAAGCCAGACTGGCGGCATCGGTGTTGTGGCTCAGATGGTGGAAGCTGCCGCGCACGGTGGCGCTGTTGTGGGGTGTGCGCTCGCCGCTGAGGTAAGGCAAAAACAAGGGAGCCTGAGCACGCTGCGCCAGGGTTAATGCGCTGGCCTTGGCTTCCAGTACGGCTTCGGATTGCACCCCTAACAGATGCGTGACCCATTGCAGGCAACTGGCCGCTGACAGCATCACACTCATCTGGTGCCAGCGCCCGGGCAGGGCGTGGCAGAAGGCGTGGGTGGCGCTGGCGGCATTGGGC
>JBASJO010000526.1:0-2729 GCA_049655365.1 Rhodoferax sp.
GCTTTCCACTTGTCATAGACCGGGCGCGTGGCCTTGACAAAAGCGTCGCGCTCAGCCGGGCTCAGTTGCGTGACGGTGACACCCAGGCCGGCAATGTCTTTCAGCAGCGGCTGGTCAGCTTCCACCAGGCCCTTGCGCGCCAAAGCAATTTCCTGCTTGCCCGCGTCCAGCGCAGCCTGGCGCACGATGGCTTGATCAGCCGGCGTCCAGGAAGCCCAGATCTCTTTGTTGACGACAAAAATCAGCGGGTCCGCCACATAACCCCACAAGGTCACATGCTTCTGGCTGACGTTGTGCAGCTTGGCAGCGGTAAAGATCGACAGCGGGTTTTCCTGGCCGTCCACGGCGCCGCTGGCAAACGCGGGCTGCGCGTCAGCCCAGCTCATTTGCGTCGGGTTGGCTCCCAGCGCGGTGAAGGTGTCCAGGAACAGCGGCGAGCCGACGACGCGGATTTTCAGGCCCTTGAGGTCGGCCGGCGAGCGCACCGCGCGCTTGGAGTTGGAGAGTTCACGGTAGCCGTTTTCGCCCCAGGCCAGCGGCACCACACCGGCTTTGTCCAGCGTGGTAAAAATCTGCTTGCCTACCGGGCCTTGGGTCAGCGCGTCACTGGCGGCGTAGTCAGGCATCAGGAAGGGCATCGAGAACAGGTTGAGCTGTTTGACTTGCGGCGACCAGTTGATGGTGGAGCCCACCGCCATGTCGATCACGCCCTGGCGCAGCGCCGAGAATTCACGCGTCTGGTCGCCCTGGATCAGCGACACACCGGGGTACAGTTTGATGTTGATGCGACCCTGGGTGCGCTCCTTCACCAAGTCTGACCAGATCTGGCCGCCTTTACCCCAGGGGAAAGCCGGGCCAAGCACCAGCGACATGCGGTATTCCGATTTGTAGCTTTGCGCTGAACCCAGCGTGGCCACGCTCAGTGCGCCTGCGGCCAGCGCTAATTTGAGTAAGGTACGAACTTTCATGACATCAATCTCCTTGTTTAAAAAATAGTACGGGCTTCAATAACCCAGGCGCGTGGGAAGCCACAGCGCAATCGACGGGACCATGATAACCAGCAGCAGTACGCACAGCAGCGCGGCCATCAACCACAGCACCCAGCGCACGCTTTCTTCCATGCGCACCCCGGCAATCCGGCACGACACCATCAGGTTCACTGCGATGGGCGGCGTGAACTGGCCCAATGCCACCATCAAGGTCAGTAGCACACCAAACCAGACCGGGTCCCAATGGTAGAAGTTGACGATGGGCAGGAGCAAGGGCACAAAGATCAGGAAGATCGAGATGCCGTCCAGAAACATGCCCACGGCCACCAGCATCAAAATCAGCAGCGCCAGCACGCCGTATTCACCCAAGCCCGAATTGACAATGGCCTGCGTCACCGGGTCAACGATGCCCAGGGTGGACAGCGAATAAGCAAAAATGCCGGCCAAGGCCACCACCAGCAAAATAATGGCCGACAACTCGCCTGATTCGCGCAGGATGTGGAACAGGTCGCGCACCTTGATCGTGCGGTAGATCACCATGCCGACAAACAGGCCGTAAAACACCGCCACCACAGCGGCCTCGGTCGGCGTGAACCAGCCGGCCCGCATGCCGCCCAAAATCAATACCGGCGCCGCCAAACCCCAGGAGGCTTCACGCAAGCTGGCCCAAAACGGCGGCCTGGGCAGTTGCGCCTCTTGCTGGCCCAAATGGTGCCTGCGCGACAACCAGACGCTGGGCACCATCAAGGCCAGGCCCACCAGCAAACCCGGCAGCATGCCCGCAGCGAACATGGCCGGCACCGAAGCGCCCGGCACCAGCACCGAGTAAATGATGAAGGCAATCGAGGGCGGAATCAGGATGTCGATCGACGCTGCAGCGCCCACCACGCTGGCGGAAAACGCCGGCGGATAGCCCGAGCGGGTCATGGTGGCGATCATCACGCCCCCAACGGCCGCGGCGGTGGCCGGCCCGGAGCCGGAGATACCGCCCATCAACATGGCCACCGCAATCACCACCACGGGCAACATGCCGGGGCCACGCCCGATGATGGCAATCGCAAAGTTCACCAGGCGCAGCGCCACACCGGAGCGGTCAAAAATGGAGCCCACCAGCACAAACATCGGGATCGCCAGCAAAGGATATTTGCCCAGACCGGCATAAAAGTTTTGCGGTACCGCCAACAGGCCAAACCATTGCGCGTCCAGGTTGGCCAGCGCAATGGCCGTGGCACCTGCCAGTCCCAAGGCCGCGCCAATCGGCACGCCGATCAGCATCATCACCAAAAACACCACAAACAGCAGCGTGGCAATCATGCGCGCCGCCCCCGCCGAATGAACAGGCCCAGCGCCCGCAAGGCAATGGCAGAGGCCAGAATGGGCAGCCACATGCTGTACCACCACTGTGGCACGCCAATGCCGGGCGAGGTTTCACCGTACTGAAAGTCGTCATAAACCATGCGCGTGCTCAGCACCGCCAGCAGGGCAAACAGCCCGGCCACCATCAGGGCGCCAAAACGCGCCAGCGCCCGTTGCCGCGCGGGGGAGCCGGCGTCGGCAAAAAACTCGATGCGGATGTGACGGTTGCGTGCCACCGAGGCCGAGCCGGCCACCAACGCCAGCACAATCATCAAGAAGACAGAAAACTCTTCGGTCCAGGCAAAGGACTGGTTGGTGAAGTAGCGCACCAGCACGTTGGCAAAGGTGATGAGGGCCAGCAAGCCCATCACGATCACGGTCAGC
>JBASJO010000527.1:0-1783 GCA_049655365.1 Rhodoferax sp.
AGCTTGGACTGGGCCGCAAAGCGCCCTGAAAACGCGGACATGCGCGACTTGTTTTTGCCAAAGTCATACCGGCCCACCAAGGATTTCGACCGGTAGTTGATCTCGCCGGTTTTGGCATCCAGCACAAAGTCGACCTGGTCCCGGAACCCCAACATGGTGGTGAAGATCACCTCCAGCCAAAGCGGGTCACTGCGCACGATGTTGGCTTCAGGAAAGCTGGCCAGCGTGGCGCGTAGCAGGGCCATGCCCTGCCCAGGGTCGCCGGTATGGCGAAGTGCCGCAAGCCCATTGCCGGGCAAGGAGTTGACGCAGTTGCTGGTGCGTGGGCAAGTCAGGTCGGTCGGCTGGGAGCCCGGTGCCAGTTTGATTTCTGCGCCCACTTCCTGCGCAGCACAGCCGCCCAGCAAGAACAAGGTGAACAGCGTCAAGGCGGATGTGATGTGGCTTGGGATTGAACCGTGCTTCATGGCGATGGGTTATTTGTAGCGCTGACGCATGACCCGGGAGTTCAGCAACAAGCCGGCCAGCAGCGTGAGCAGGGCGACTGCGCCCAGAATGATGACGGCCACGGTCCAGGGACGTCCGATTTGCTGTCGCATTTGTACCAGGAGGAAGGCCGTGATCAACCAGTTGGTCGTGGCGCCATATGCGGCCAGTTGTAACAGCACCAGACTCGCTGGTTTCCGGTACAAAAACAGCAAGGGCGTCGCCAGGCTCAGGGCCACCATGGCATAGTTTTCTGCCCTGAAAAAATGGGCGGCCGTCAGTGCTGCGGCGAGGATGAAAAGGACGAGTCGAAAAGCCATCGAATCCATTCAGAAGTACATCAATGGCCATCATTTTTGCATTGTTATGACTATTTGTCTTCTGTTCAGGTCGGGTTCAGGCAGGCGCGTGCAAACTGCAGACCATACCAACCCAAGGAGCTTTCCATGAAACGTATCGTCCTCACCAGTCTGTTTGCCGGCGCCTTGTTCGGTGCCCAGGCCCAGACCTTTACCGACAACGCGCGTGTTCGCAGTGCCGAGCCACAGTACGAAAACGTGAATGTGCCGCGCAACGAATGCAGCAGCCACTGGGTGCCAGAAAATGGCGGTCGCGTCAATACGCAGCGCCAGTCCAGCCAGGAACGGCAGTACGGCGGCGCCATTGTGGGTGGTCTGGCCGGTGGCGTCTTGGGGCACCAGGTGGGTGGCGGCAGCGGCAAGGATGTGGCCACCGCTTTGGGCGTGGTGCTGGGCGCCATGGCGGGCGACCAGCTCCAGAACCGTGACGCACGGTCCCCGTATGACAACGGCCAATACCGCAACAGCCAATACGACAACGGTGGCTATGAAACGGCGCAGCGCGAAGTGCAGCGCTGCCGCACCGTGTACGACGCGCAAACGCGCATCACCGGCTACCGCGTCAGCTACGACTACCGCGGCCAGAACTACACCACTTTCATGCGCAGCAACCCGGGAAGCAGCCTGCCGGTGCGCGTGACCGTTGAGCCGATCACGCCGTAATCAGCTTGAGCCGGGCGGTAGTAACATTGCCTGACGCAAGCAACCCCAACTTCTGCACACCATGAAACTGTTGACCACCCTGATCACTGCCCTGATGCTGGCGCTCAGCCTGCCGGCCTGGGCCGATGTGAGCCGCGATGATGCTGCTGCCATGGCGCAGCAAGCCACGGGCGGCCGGGTTCTGGCCGTGGAGCAGGTCCAGCGCGAAGGTCAAACGGTCTGGCGTGTCAAGTTGCTGACGCCGAAAGGGGAGGTCATCGTGGTGCTGATCGACG
>JBASJO010000528.1:0-2198 GCA_049655365.1 Rhodoferax sp.
ATGTACCGTTATGAAATTCTTGATTTGGGTATGAATTTTGACCATGCAGGACAACCAGGCCTTGATTCAGCGCTTGAGTGCTTCGATGGAGATGCTCAACGTGCGCATCGCGCGTCTGGCTTCAGCCATGCATGTGCCGCTGGATGACCCACAGGCTGTGGCTGCATTAATGGCAACCGACCGGATACCAGCGGTCGCAGTGGAGCGTCGCAAAACCAGCGTTGACTTGGCGCGAGTCCACATCAGTTCTGACCGTCGTCACGCCCACGAGCGCGAGGAATTGCGTGGCTTGCTGGTCTTGCGCTACCACATGGAGACCACCAGCCTCAACGAAAACGGTTGGGTGGTCACCTCGGAGGCGATGGCCCAGGCTGAAGAACATCTGCTTCGGCACGGGTTCAAGCCGGGAGCCGATGGTTTGCGATTGGATGGTTTTTTTAACGTTGCATAAATTGTTTGGATTGATATGAACCTGCCTTCGGATACTGAACTGATTGAAAACTACACGTTTTCCGAGATCACCCTGGGGCAGAGCGCGCGTCTTTTGCGCACCCTGACTCTGGAAGACATCCAGGCTTTTGCCGCCGTGTCGGGTGACACGAATCCGGCGCACCTGGACTCGGTCTATGCCAGTGACAGCCTGTTCCATGGTGTGATCGCCCACGGCATGTGGAGCGGGGCGCTGATCTCTGCCTTGCTGGGCACCCAGTTCCCGGGTCCGGGCACCATCTACCAGGACCAGGCGCTGCACTTTGTCAAACCTGTTCGTGTTGGTGACACGCTCACGGTGACGGTGACCGTGACCTCATTGAACCCGGTCAACAACAGCGTGGAGCTGGACTGCCGTGTTTTCAACCAGCGCGGTGAATTGGTTTTGAGTGGAGTCGCCAAGGTGCTGGCGCCGACCAACAAGGTGCGTCTGCCGCGTGTGGCGGCGCCGCGTATCCAGTTGTTTGACCCGCTGGCACGCTTCAATGACTTGCTGGCGTTGGGGCACCAGCTGGAGGCGGTGCGCTGTGCCGTGGTGCACCCTTGTGACGCGGGCTCGCTCAGTGGCGCCATGGACGCCGCGCGCTATGGGCTGATCGTGCCGGTGCTGATTGGTCCCGAGATGCGCATTCGCCATGTGGCGTCCGAGGCCGGTATTGACTTGATGGGCGTTGAAATCCTGCCGGTGCCGCACAGCCATGCAGCGGCCGAAAAGGCCGCCCAAATGGCGGCCGCCTGGGAAGTCGAGATGCTCATGAAAGGTAGCCTGCACACCGACGAACTGATTTCCGCGGTGCTGGCCCAGCCGGCCCTGCGCACGGGTCGGCGCATGTCGCACGTGTTTCGCTTTGATGTGCCGCTGTACCACAAGCCGCTGCTGATCACCGATGCGGCGCTCAACATCCACCCCACCCTGAAAGAGAAGGTGGACATCATCCAGAACGCCATTGACTTTGCGCGTGTGCTGGGCGTGGCCGAACCCAAGGTGGCGATTTTGTCGGCGGTGGAAATGGTGAACTCCAATATCCCGTCCACGCTGGATGCAGCCGCCCTGTGCAAGATGGCCGAGCGCGGTCAGATCACTGGCGGTGTGCTGGACGGTCCGCTGGCTTTTGACAATGCCATTTCGCTGCAGGCGGCGCAAATCAAGAACATCGAATCAGCGGTGGCTGGCCAGGCCGACATTCTGGCGGTGCCCGACCTCGAGAGCGGCAACATGCTGGCCAAGCAGCTGGAATATCTGGCTGGCGCCAGCGGCTCCGGCATTGTGCTGGGAGCCCGCGTGCCGATTGCGCTGACCAGTCGCGCCGATGGCCCTTCGAACCGGGTGGCCTCCGCGCTGCTCGCCCTGCTGGTGGCGCACAACGCGCGCCGCGATCACCCCCGTCCCGTTTGGTAAAGGTTTGGACATGTCTATTTTGTCGGTCAATGCGGGCTCGTCAAGCCTGAAGTTTTCGTTGTATCCGCTGGCGCAGCACCAGGTGACAGCCCAGATACTCACAGGCAACATCGAGGGGCTCGAGCCGGGCGGCTCACCGGAGATGCGCTGGACCTTTCAAGGTCAGAGTCACAGCCGCCCATTGAATCTGGGGATTGAGCAGGTCTTTGCCCAGGCCCTGTCGAGTTTGCGCGAACTGCTTGTGAGTCTGCCCGACACCCCTGCCTTGCAGGCGGTGGCGCACCGGGTCGTGCATGGTGGCGCGCAATAC
>JBASJO010000529.1:0-3142 GCA_049655365.1 Rhodoferax sp.
TGATTGTGCTGATGGTGCTGGGCGCCGCCAGCTATTTCCAGCTGGGGCAGGACGAAGACCCGCCGTTCACCTTTCGCGCCATGGTGGTGCGCGCTTACTGGCCGGGGGCCAGCGCCCAGCAAATGGCCGAACAGGTGACCGACAAGCTTGAGCGCACTTTGCAGGAAGTGCTCTATGCTGACAAGATCCGCAGCTACTCCAAACCCGGCGAGACCCAGATCATTTTCCAGATTGAGGACTCTGCCCGTGGCGACAGCGTGGCCACTGCGTGGGACCAGGTGCGCAAGAAGGTCGGCGACATGCGGGGCACGCTGCCCCAGGGTGTGGTGGGGCCCTATTTCAACGATGATTTTGGTGATGTCTATGGCGTGATTTACGCCTTGCAAACGCCAGGCTTCAGCAATGCCGAGGCCAAGACCTTTGCCGATGACGTGCGTCAGCAACTGTTGCGGGTGCCCGATGTGGCCAAGGTCGAATTGTTTGGCGTGCAGGATGAAAAACTGTACATTGAAATCTCGCAACAGCGGCTGGCCCAACTGGGGCTGGACCTCAATGAGGTGCTGGCCCAGCTGAACCAGCAAAACGCGGTGGTCTCAGCCGGCAGCGTGCAAACGCCGCTCGATGTACTGCAGGTGCGCGTGGCCGGCCAATTCAAGGCGGTCGAGGACCTGCGCGCCATGCCGATACGCGCCGGCAGCCGCCAACTGCGCCTGGGCGACATTGCCGACATCAAGCGCGACTATGTCGACCCGCCCACGGTCAAGGTGCACTTTCAGGGTGAGCAGGTGGTTGCGCTGGGGGTGTCGATGAGCAAGGGCGGTGACATCATCGCGCTGGGCAAGGCCTTGACCGAAGCCATCCAGCACATCGAGAAAACCCTGCCGCTGGGCGTGTCGTTGGGGCAGATCCAGGACCAGCCCAAGTCGGTGGCCACCTCGGTCAATGAATTCGTCAAAGTGCTGATCGAGGCCGTGGCCATTGTGCTGGCGGTCAGCGTCATCAGCCTCGGGCTGCACCAGCGCCCCGGCAAGCACCCCCTGTGGAAGCGCTGGACGCTCGACATGCGCCCCGGCCTGGTGGTGGGCATCACCATTCCGCTGGTGCTGGCCATGACCTTTCTGGCCATGAATTACTGGGGCATCGGCCTGCACAAGATATCCTTGGGTTCGCTCATCATTGCGTTGGGTCTGCTGGTCGACGACGCCATCATCGCGGTGGAAATGATGGTGCGCAAAATGGAAGAGGGCTACGACAAGGTCCGCGCCGCCACCTTTGCGTATGAAATCACGGCCATGCCCATGCTCACCGGCACGCTCATCACCGCCGCCGGTTTTTTGCCCATCGGCCTGGCCAAAAGCAGCACCGGCGAGTACACCTTTGCCATCTTTGCGGTCACGGTGATTGCGCTGGTTCTGAGCTGGATCGTGTCGGTGTACTTTGTGCCCTACCTGGGCACGCGCCTGCTCAAGACGCCACCGCACGTGCTGGCCACGGGCCAGGCGCACGGGGCGGGCCAGGCCGCCGCGCATGACATGTACGACACACCCTTTTACCGCGCCTTTCGCCGTGCCCTGAATGCCTGCATCGGCCACCGCTGGCTCACGATCAGCGCCACGCTGGCCTTGTTGGGGCTGGGCATTGTCGGCATGGGCCAAGTGCAGCAGCAGTTTTTCCCCGATTCCAGCCGGCCGGAAATCACGGTTGAATTGTGGTCGGCCGAAGGCACCGCGTTTGCTGCCACCGAAGACGTGGCCAAACGGGTCGAGACCCGCCTGATGGCCGAGCCCGGCGTGACCTCGGTCACGCAATGGATCGGCGCCGGCGTGCCGCGCTTTTATTTGCCGCTGGAGCAGGTTTTTCCGCAGACCAATGTGTCGCAGCTCATCGTGCTGCCCAAGGACCTCGCCACACGTGAGTCCTTGCTGCGCAAACTGCCGATCCTGCTGGCACAAGAGTTCCCCGAGGTGCGCGGCCGCGTCAAGCTGCTGGCCAATGGCCCCCCGGTGCCGTACCCGGTGCAGTTTCGCGTGATCGGGCTTGACCCGCTGCTGCTGCGCGAGCGCGCCGACGAGGTCAAGGCCGTCATGCGCCAAAGCGCCAACACCCGCGGTGTCAATGACAACTGGAACGAATCCATCAAGGTCATGCGCCTGGAAGTGGACCAGGACAAGGCGCGCGCGCTCGGCGTGACCAGCCAGTCCATCGCCCAGGCCGCTAAAACCATCCTCAGCGGCACCAACGTGGGCCAGTACCGCGAGGGCGACAAGTTGGTCGACATGGTGCTGCGCCAGCCGCTGGACGAACGCAACGCCATCACCGACATTGCCAACGCTTACCTGCCCACCGCGTCGGGCCGGTCGATTCCGCTCACGCAAATCGCCAAACCCGTGTTTGCCTGGGAACCCGGCGTGATGTGGCGCGAAGGCGGCGACTACGCCATCACCGTGCAAAGCGACATTGCCGAAGGTTTGCAGGGTGCCACCGTGTCCGCACAACTCCTGCCTGAGCTCAAAAATCTTGAAGCCCGCTGGGCACAAGCCGGGCAGGGCGCTTACCGCATCGAGGTGGCCGGCGCCGTGGCCGAAAGCGCCAAGGGCTCGTCCAGCATCGTGGCGGGTATTCCCGTCATGCTGTTCATCACTTTCACGCTGCTGATGCTGCAACTGCACAGCTTCAGCCGCGCGGTATTGGTGTTTTTGACCGGGCCGATGGGCATTGTCGGTGTCGCCGGGGCGCTGCTGCTGTTGAATCGCCCGTTCGGCTTTGTTGCGCTGCTCGGCGTGATTGCCCTGATGGGCATGATTCAGCGTAACTCGGTCATCCTCATAGACCAGATCGAGCACGACCGCGCCCGTGGTGTGCCGGCCTGGGAGGCCATTGTGGAATCAACCGTGCGCCGCCTGCGCCCGATTGTGCTGACCGCTGCGGCTGCCGTGCTGGCCATGATTCCGCTGTCGCGCTCGGTGTTCTGGGGGCCGATGGCGGTGGCCATCATGGGCGGGCTGGTGGTGGCCACGGTGCTCACGCTGCTGGCCTTGCCGGCCATGTACGCGGCGTGGTTCAGGGTCTCGCCCAGCAGCCGCTAGGAGCCTGGGCGACAGAGCGTTCTGCGTAGGTAAAGGCGGAGCCCGCAGGGCGGGGG
>JBASJO010000530.1:0-3673 GCA_049655365.1 Rhodoferax sp.
CAGCAACCCTTAAAAAACCGGCGGCACTCAGGTCACTGTCAGCCATCGCCCTGCTGGCCCTTACGCTGCTGGCAACATCCGGCTGCTCGGTATTCCAGAAAACCCGTGACGCATTGGCCGCCCCGCACGAAAACGTCACGCTGACGCCGCGTACCTCCACCTACCGCGACCTGAAGCTTCTGCCCGAGCCGCGCGGCCACATTCCAATCGTTGTTTACGGTTTCCGGGACCAGACCGGCCAGTACAAGGCAGCGCCGTCCAGCTCGTTCTCGACTGCCGTCACACAGGGCGGTGCCGCCATGCTGACCAACGTACTGCATGAGTCCGGCTGGTTCTCGGTACTGGAACGCGAGGGCCTGCAGAACCTGCTGACAGAGCGCAAGATCATTCGTTCCGCCACTGCAAAAGCAGGCGGCAAGAAAGCGGCCGAAGGTGATGACGGCATAGCGCCCCTGCTCTCCGCCTCCATCCTGCTGGAAGGTGGCGTGGTCGCCTATGACTCCGATGTCAGGACCGGCGGCATCGGCGTGCGCTATCTGGGCATCTCGTCATCCGAGCAGTACCGGGTTGACCAGGTCACCGTCAATCTGCGAGCCATTGATATCCGCAGCGGACGCGTACTGGTCAGCGTACTGACGACAAAATCCCTGCTGTCCCGCGAAGTTCAGGCCGGTGTATTCCGGTTTATTGAATTCAAGAAACTGCTGGAAGCCGATGCCGGCTACACCACCAACGAACCGGCGCAGCTTTGCCTGCTGTCCGCGATGGAGTCCGCCGTCATTCACATGATTGCGCAGGGCGTCGACCAGAAGCTGTGGTCAGTCAGCCCCGAGTCCAGACGCGCCGATGGCATCCTCAAAAGCTATCTGGGTGAATACCCGATCATTGGCATGTGACAGCCCTGTTTGCATGAGTTGGACCGGTTTTCAGTAAAAACCATTCTAATTTCTTATTTTCTTTGCCCCCTGCCGGGACGACCATCGCCGCTCATCCAGCCTGAAGGTCGTCACGACATGGCCATGCGAATGATGTGGGTTGCACCTGCACTCTTGCTCGCAGCAAGCCTGCACGCAGGCGACCTGTCGCCTTTTGACGAGCTCAATCTTCCTGATGAATTGCCGAAGCAGGTATTCGAGGCCAGCCTGCAGGATGCATCACAAAGTGCATCGGTTTTTCAGCAGGGTGATGCGCTTGACGCACACATCATGCAAACCGGCATGGCCAATCACGCACTGATCGTGCAGCAAGGTGCAGGCCACCAGGCACAGATCACGCAGGCCGGCCTGGAAAACATTGCCGCCATCATCCAGAGCGGCTGGAACAATCAGGCATTCATTGCCCAGACGGGCAGCGGCAACCAGGCCGTCATCACCCAATCTGGCACCGGCTTGTACGGCGCCATTTACCAGTCCGGCAGCGGGACCCATGTCCAGCTTGGCCAGACCAACTGATGCAGCACCACCACCCGTGCACTCAAGGAGAGACCGCCATGTTCCAGAAAAAACTGATCGCCGTTGCCGTCATGATGACAGCCGCCGGCACCACCTTCGCTGACAGCAACATCGCCACCCAGAACCAGTCTGGCACCGGCAATGCCGCCGCCATCACCCAGAACAACGGTGCAGTAGCCAACACCGCCGCACAGACCCAGACGGGCAACTACAACAACGCCAGTACCACCCAGCAGGGCACCAGCAACAACCTGGCCAACACTTACCAGGAAGGCGAATTCAACAACGCCACCATTACCCAGTACGACTATGCCAACGGCTCGGTGGCTGACGTCAACCAGGTTGGCAACGGCAACAACGCCTTCGTGACACAGCACACCTACAACACCTCGGCCACCGCTGATGTTGACCAGTATGGCAATGGCAACAACGCGACCGTGTTTCAGGACAATGCCGATGGCGCTTATGCCTCTGCCTACCAGGGCGGCGATGCCAACGCAGTGCACATTGACCAGTACTGGTCTGACTATGGCTCGGTCACTTCCGCACAGTTCGGTACCGGCAACAGCGGCACCGTGCTGCAGATCGTTTCTGACGGTGCCGTGGCCAGCCTGTACCAGAACGGTGGCGGTAACAGCGCTCTGATTGACCAGAACACCAACAGCTACAACTACGGCCCGGGCGAAGGCACCGTTGCCAGCATCAACCAGTACGGTTATGACAACAACGGCATCATCACCCAGCGCAACCTGAGCAATGAGGCCTACATCAGCCAGTCCTACGATCGCAACTTTGCCAACGTCGACCAGACCGGCTCGCATGATGGCTATGCCAACGTGTCGCAGACCGGTTATGACAATGTGGCCACCACCACCCAGACCGGCACACAGAACTACGCCAACGTCTGGCAGTACGGCTGGAACAACAACGCCGACGTCGACCAGTCCGGTGACTACAACCAGGCCTCTGCAAACAGCGAAGGCTATGGCAACAGCACCGACATTGATCAGGCCGGCAACAACAACATCGCCTACATCAACCAGTACTGGTATGGCGAAGGCAATCTGGCTGTCGTCAACCAGAATGGCACCGGCAACTATGCTGACGTTCAGCAGACCGGCTACTACAACTCGGCCAATGTCCAGCAGACGGGCGCCTTCAATGCCGCCACCGTGTCGCAGTCCGGCACTGGCAACATGGCAACTGTTGTCCAGAACTGATTGTGCAAGCCGCATCGTGATGTCCATCCGGGCATCACGATGTTCGGCCCGGCAATTACTGATACCGGCATGGCTGTTGTGCATGCCGGTATTCTTTTTTGTTTCTCCCCCCTGTCTGGCACACGCCAGCACACCGGCAGCCCCCGTCATGCCAGACGCCGAATTGCGCATCCGGCACAGTAACGGTGCCGTCATCATCACACCCTGCATCCGGGCGACAGAGCCGCAGACACTCGATATGACACTTGAGGTGGTCAAGCACGGCCCGCATGGCACATCACGCAGTCGGCAGCAGCAATCCGTGCGCCTGCACGAACGGCAGGATCATTGCAGCAGCGAAGTCAGGCAGAGCCTGCGAAAAGGCGAACAACTGGATGTGCGACTTGAACTGCGTCGCAATGGTGAACTGGTACTGGTGCGCGAAGCCCGCCTTGCCGGCGATGCCACAACCTGACGTCAGCGTACTGCCGCCTGCAAGGCCGTCAGCCAGACCGAACCGGTGTCGGCGCCAGCAAGGCCGGCGTATTCAGGTTGGCCAGTCGCGGGTCATCCTCCTCGCAAGGCAGCGGCACCACCCCCAGTGACAGCAGAAGCCGGCGCGGACTGCGCTCGCCCGCCGCCCATGCAGCCTCAATGGCCGGGGCGCAGTCGCGAGGAATGCAGCAGAACAGGGGCTCCCACTGCAGACCTCTTTGCACCATCACCGGATGAACCGGATCGCTGCCAGCCATCCGCAGCAACGACACCAGCAATGCCTCGTCCAGCAATGGCGCATCACAGGGCAGCACCAGCAGGCAGGAATGACGTGCCACCGCCAGCCCGGCACGAATACCCGCCAGCGGCCCCTGAAACTCGTGATCATCGTCCTGCACCAACCGGTCTGCAAAGCCCGCATAACGCTCCCCATTGCGGTTACAGGAGATGATCAGGTCGTCGGTAAGGGGGCGCACCAGATCGTGCAGCCAGGCGATCATGGGGCGGCCCTGCCACTCGATCAGGCCC
>JBASJO010000531.1:0-3420 GCA_049655365.1 Rhodoferax sp.
ACCCAGAAACGCCCCAGTGCGTCGCATTTGCCGTCGTTGGCGCGCATGTGACTGGGGTCATAGTCCAGCGTGGTCAGAAGCTGCAGCGGCCCACCCCAGGTGCGGGCGCGATAGACGCCGTCACGCAACGCCATCACCAGCCCGCCACTGGCCGCCGGGGCCATGCAACCGGGTTCGCTGGGCAGGTCCCAGGCTTCCACCGTGCCCATGTAGATGTTGGCGCGCAGGACCTGTCTGCCCGAAATATCGACCCAGTAGAGCATTTGCTCATGTGGGTGCCAAAACGGCGATTCGCCCAGCGCGGCGATGTGGGGGGTGACGGTTTGCCAGGCGTCTGGCCCGTAAGCGGGATTGGGGATCATGTTGGCTATTGTGCTTGCTTTGTCTGGCATAAGAAAAAAACCCACCACAGCCGAAGCTGGGTGGGTTTTGGAGTTCAAGGAAATACTGATTTCAAGGCTGCCAGCCCTTGATGCCGGCAGCCCCCTCTCTGATCAACGGCTGTAGGCCGTCTCGCCGTGCGATGTGACATCCAGACCTTCACGCTCATGCTCTTCAGAGACGCGCAGACCAATCGTCAGGTCAACAATCTTGAAGGCAATGTATGACACCACGCCCGACCAGATCACGGTGGTCAGCACGGCCTTGGTTTGCACCCAGACTTGCGAGGCGATGGAGTAGTTCTCGGGTGTGACCATGGAGGCCGTGACCCAATCGGCCACGTAGCCGGGGCCGCCGAGGGCCGGGCTGTTGAAGACGCCGGTCAGGACCGCACCCAGGATGCCGCAGACGCCGTGCACACCAAAGACGTCGAGCGAGTCGTCAGCACCGAGCAACTTCTTCAGGCCGTTCACGCCCCACAGACCGGCAAAGCCCGCCAGGAAACCGATGATCAGCGCACCACCGATACCGACGTTGCCGGCGGCCGGGGTGATCGCCACCAGGCCGGCCACACAACCGGATGCTGCACCCAGCATGGACGCCTTGCCACGCATCAGCGCCTCACCGATGCACCAGGCCAGTACCGCAGCGGCCGTGGCGCCGAAGGTGTTGATGAAGGCCAGCGCGGCAAAGCCGTTGGCTTCCAGGGCCGAGCCGGCATTGAAGCCAAACCAGCCCACCCACAGCAGCGAGGCGCCGACCATGGTCAGCGTCAGGTTGTGCGGGGCCATGGATTCCTTGCCGTAGCCGATCCGCTTGCCCACCATGTAGGCGCCCACCAGGCCGGCGACAGCGGCGTTGATGTGCACCACGGTGCCGCCGGCAAAGTCGAGCGCGCCAGTCTGCCAGATGTAGCCGGCTTTGGCATTGAGGCCATCGACCAGGTCGGCGGCGGTGTAGGCGTCAGGGCCCATCCAGAACCACACCATGTGGGCAATCGGGGCGTAGCTGAAGGTGAACCACAGCACCATGAACATCAGCACGGCGGCAAACTTCATGCGTTCGGCAAAGGCACCCACGATCAGTGCGCCGGTGATGCCGGCGAAAGTGGCCTGGAAAGCGGCAAACACGATTTCGGGAATCACCACACCCTTGCTGAAGGTGGCGCCGTTGGCAAAGGTGCCCGCGGCGTTGTCCCAGACGCCGGCCATGAAGAGCCGGTCAAAGCCGCCAAAGAACGCGTTGCCTTCGGTGAAGGCCAGGCTGTAGCCGTAGATGAACCACAGCACCACGATCATCGAGAACGTGACCATGACCTGCATCAGCACCGACAGCATGTTCTTGGAGCGCACCAGGCCGCCATAGAACAGTGCCAGGCCGGGAACGGTCATCAAAATCACCAGCAGGGTGGAGACCATCATCCAGGCGGTGTCGCCCTTGTTGGGGACAGGTGCCGGTGCTGCTTCGGCAACGGCCGGTGCGGCGGAGGCCAGTGCCGGTGCGGCAGCGGTGGCTGCAGCCGGCGTGGCTTCGGTCATGGTCGCCACGGGGGCGGCTTCAGATGCGGCGGGTGCTGCTGGGGTCTGGGCCATGGCCGCGCCGCCAAGCAACAGACTCAAACCCAGGGTGAGGGAGGCAAGTAGTTTTTTCATGATGGTGATCTCAAGTCGGGTTGTTTAGAGCGCTTCCACCCCGGTTTCACCGGTGCGAATGCGGATGACCTGCTCGATGGGGCTGACAAAAATCTTGCCGTCGCCGATCTTGCCGGTGCGGGCCGCGCCTTCGATGGTTTCGATGACCTGGTCAATCAGCTCGTCTGCCACGGCGGCTTCTATCTTGACTTTGGGTAAAAAATCGACCACGTATTCAGCACCGCGGTAGAGTTCGGTGTGGCCTTTTTGCCGACCAAAGCCTTTGACTTCGGTGACGGTGATGCCCTGCACGCCGATGCTGGAGAGCGCTTCGCGCACTTCATCGAGCTTGAAGGGTTTGATGATGGCGGTAACAAGTTTCATGCAGACTCCTTGGATAGGTAAACGTCATTGATGCCAGGGGGGTGAAGCTTCATAAGCCCTCCAACGGTTAAATGGACAGGCTTGATAAGCAGGGTTCGTGCCAGATTTATTTGATGCCGCAGATCAAACACCTTGCCAAGCAGTCGACGCTTTGCGCTAAGATATCTGTATAAAAAAACAGCCTGCACCAAAAGAGTGCATATCTTGTTTGTCTGTTGGTGGCAAACGCACTTTTAAAAGCGAGGAGACGCCATGAGTTTGTCTTTGGTGCAAAGCCGGGCCTTGCTGGGGCTGGAGGCTGCGTCCGTCACCGTCGAGGTGCATCTGGCCAACGGCTTGCCGAGCTTCACGCTGGTGGGCCTGGCCGACGTGGAGGTCAAGGAAGCACGCGAGCGGGTGCGCTCGGCGCTGCAAAATTCCGGGCTCGAATTTCCCGGCAACAAAAAAATAACCGTGAATCTGGCGCCGGCCGACCTGCCCAAGGACTCCGGTCGTTTCGACTTGCCGATCGCCCTGGGCATTCTGGCGGCCAGTGGCCAGATCGATGCCGGCCAACTGGCGGGTTATGAGTTTGCCGGTGAACTGTCGCTGTCGGGCGAGTTGCGTGCGGTGCGCGGCGCGCTGGCGATGAGCCTGGCCCTGCACGCCAGCCATGTCGTGACCCGACTCGTGTTGCCACCCGGCAGCGCCGAAGAAGCCGCGCTGGTGCCTGATGCGCAGGTCTATCGGGCCCGGCATTTGCTCGACGTGGTACAGCATTTCCTGCCGCAAGCGGCGGATGCACCCGCGCCGGAGCCCGCCAGTGGCTGGAGCCGCGTCAGCGCGGCGCCCCGAATGCAGGAGGCGCATTACCTCGACCTGGCCGATGTCAAGGGCCAGCTGGGCGCCAAGCGCGCGCTCGAAATTGCCGCCGCCGGAAGCCACAGTTTGCTGCTGACCGGCCCGCCCGGTTCGGGAAAGTCGATGCTGGCCCAGCGTTTTGCCGGCCTGCTGCCGCCCATGAGCACCGACGAGGCGCTGCAAA
>JBASJO010000532.1:0-1961 GCA_049655365.1 Rhodoferax sp.
TCAGGGACTGGTTCCGTTACCAGTTCATCAAACCCGAGTTTTACCCGAGCCAATGGGGCCTGGTGTGTGTCTTGGTCGGGCTGGAGGTGTTGGCGGTCTACAGCCACAGCAATTACTACGCATCGGCTTTGTTGCTTGGTTTTTCTTACCTGAGCATTGTGCTGGCGGCTGCCATCTACACCTTCGTCTATTTGAAGTTTGTGGGCGTGATCAAGCCTCGCAAGAGTTGATTTCACTCTGAGTTTCGTCTCAGGGGTATTGCACTTGACGTGGGCTTTGGAAAGATTTACTGGCAGTTGTTGTGGAGTTTCCATTGCGCCTCGTGCCCCATGGCTTTGGCAAAGTCAGGCACCTTGCAGCGCTCCAATTCGGCCGGGTCAACTGGCACGCCGGTCGAAGTGCTGGACGCGTGGTCATTGGAAACTGGCGTGGCGCGTGGCACGCCGGGTGGCCCAACCCAATGCCAGGTGATGACCACCAGCCCCGCAAACAGCGCCACGACCAACCATTGCATTACGCTGAATGGCGGGCGGTCAACCGCGGGCAGTTCGCACGCGCCACCGGGGCAGTGCTGCGGTTTCTGCGGACTCAGCAGGTTGTAAATCTTGCAGCCTAGGCAAATACCAAAGGCGGCTTCAAAAAACATCAGCGTCAGACAAGTCGCGCAAACGATCAGATTGACCGGGCCAATCACATTGTTGAGCACCACCAGGTACAGCATCGCCAGCGCCAGCACAAAACCAATCGCCCAGGCAAAGCGCTTTTGCGGTGCGCCCACCCATTCGGGTTGCTGTTTGCGCACCACCCAATGGCCGATGATCAGTGTGGGTGCGTAGTGCGGGTTGAGCAAGATGCGGATGCTGAAATCCACCAGAAACACCACCACGAACACCCGGGTGGGCGCAAAGTTGCCCACAAGCCAGGCATTCATGAAAGCCACCAAGCCCACCAAAAAAAGCAGCCCGGCACTGGCCCGCACCGCGCGTTCGTTGAGCACTGGCACAGCGTAGTCAGGGTGCTGTTGGCCAAACTGAAGAAGGGTCTGATTCATGTGGTGATAGTGGTTCTGGATTGATGAAGAGCAACGCGGGCCGCAGTATGGCGGCAAATCTGGCTGGCTGGGTATGATTGAAATCATATGAACACCAGCTTTACCCAAATTCACAAAGACCTGGCCGAGTTGCTGCCGGGTGCCTTGCGCGACCGGTGTCAAACCAGCAATTACAAAAAGGGCGACACCTTGTTTGCTCTGGGCGACAAGCCACAAGCGATGTTTTTTGTGGACAGCGGTGAAGTGGTGTTGCAGCGCATGGGCCTGCACGGAGAAACTGTCGTGCTGCAGCGTGCCTGCCGGGGGTTTGTGGCCGAGGCCTCGCTCCAGTCTGCGCGCTATCACTGTGCAGCGTGGGTGATCGCCAGTTCGCGCATTACGCGGGTCGCTATTGGCGATCTGCAATCTGCCATGGAAGTTGATCCGGCGTTTTCCCAACGGTGGATCAGAATGCAGAGCCGCGAGCTCAAACGTCTGCGGCTGCAGTGCGAGCGCCTCGCGCTTAACCGGGTGGAAGACCGGTTGCTACACCTGATCGAAACCGAGGGCACCGAGGGCTACTTGTCAGTTGGCTCGGGGCTGAAGTCGCTGGCTGCGCAGTTGGGCGTGACCCACGAGGCGCTGTACCGATGCGTGGCGAGCCTGGAAAAGGCGCAACGTGTAAAACGCCTGCCGCAGGGGTTACAGTTTTTGTCGGCAAGCTAAATTGACTTCAACCGTTGCCAGGCGGCAATCAGGCAGCTGGATGCTTGCGTGATTTCTTCTTGCGTGGTCATGCGGCCTACCGAAAGCCGCACCGCACCCGTTGCCCTCACGGCGCTGCACCCCATGGCGGCCAGCACGCCGCTGACTGCATCATGATCTGAATGGCACGCGGACCCGACTGAGGCGGCAACGCTGTTCCCAACCT
>JBASJO010000533.1:0-4131 GCA_049655365.1 Rhodoferax sp.
GTCCAGCAGGCCGTGAAACAACTGGTTGAATTTGGCGCCATCGGTCTTCATGACCTGGCTGTAGGTGCTGGGCAGGGTGTCGAGCAAGTAAAAGCCCATCATGCCGCCCTCGCTGTCGCCACAAAACGCCACGCCTTCAGCCTGGGCGGCTTCGGTGAGTCCAGTGATCAGGGCGCGGGTCTTGCGGCCCAGTTCGTCATAAAAACCGGGCTTGCTGATCTCGGCCAGTGTCGCCAGGCCGCAGGCCGTGGCCACCGGGTTGCCGCTCAAGGTGCCGGCCTGATACACCGTACCCAGCGGCGCCAGGTGTTCCATCACGGCGCGCTTGGCGCCAAAGGCGGCCAGCGGCATGCCGCCGCCAATCACCTTGCCCATCACCGTCATGTCGGGCTCGAAGCCGGGGATTTCCTAGGCGTAAACGCTTTGGGCGCCGCCCAGGGCCACCCTGAAGCCGGTCATGACCTCGTCAAGCACCAACAGCGCGCCGTACTGGGTGCAAAGCTCGCGGCAGCGCTTCATGAACGGCACGCTGGCGCGCACAAAGTTCATGTTGCCGCAGATCGGCTCCATCATCAGGCAGGCTATTTCTCGGCCCTGCTCGGCAAACGCGGCTTCGAGCTGCTCGATGTTGTTGTACTCCAGCACCAGCGTGTGCTGCACCACCTCGGGCGGCACGCCGGCGCTGGTCGGGTTGCCAAAGGTGGCCAGGCCCGAGCCGGCTTTTACCAGCAGCGCGTCAGCATGGCCGTGGTAACAACCCTCAAATTTGATGAACTTGCTGCGTCCGGTGGCACCGCGCGCCAGGCGGATGGTGCTCATGCTCGCTTCGGTGCCGGAACTCACCAGGCGCACCATGTCCATGCTCGGCATGAGTTTCAAAATGGCTTCGGCCAGTTCCACCTCACGCTCGGTCGGTGCGCCGAAGGAGAAACCTTCCTGCAGGGCTTTTTGCACCGCTTCCACCACGGCGGGGTGGCCGTGGCCCAGAATCATCGGGCCCCAGGAACCGATGTAGTCGGTGTAGCGCTGGCCGTTGGCGTCCCACATGTAGGCACCCTGGGCGCGGCTGATGAAGCGCGGCGTGCCGCCGACCGCGCGAAAAGCGCGCACCGGGGAGTTGACGCCGCCCGGAATCACCTGGGCGGCGCGGGCAAACAAAGTGGCATTGCGATCAGGGGAATGGGTCATGGCTGGTATAGGGCAGAATAAGGCGATGGGTACCGGGCTTGTTTGTTGGAATCAAGCCTGGATGCGAGTGATGAGACATTCTATTGGAAGGCTTTGGACGCTGTGACGCAATCAACAACCTGGATGTGCCTGATTTGTGGCTGGATTTATGACGAGCAAGCGGGCGATCCGGAGCACGGTATTGCACCGGGCACCGCCTGGCGCGACGTGCCCCTCAATTGGACCTGCCCCGAGTGCGGCGCCCGCAAGGAAGATTTCGAGATGGTTCAGATTTGAGGCCTCTGTGAGCTTGACTTCTTGACCACCGCATAACGTTGCAAGGTTTTTGCCCTTGCCTCGTCGTGCGCCACGACGGGATGCGGGTAGTCCCGGCCCAGCACCACGCCGGCCATTTGTAATTCAATCGGTTTGGCGACCCAGGGCGCATGGATGGCTTTGTCTGACAGCTTGGCCAGTTGCGGCAGGTAGCGGCGGATGAACTTGCCTTGCGGGTCGAACCTTTCGCTCTGGCTCACCGGGTTGAAGATGCGGAAGTAGGGCTGGGCATCACAACCGCTGGAGGCCACCCATTGCCAGCCACCATTGTTGGCCGACAGGTCGAAGTCGTTGAGCTTTTCGGCAAAGTAGCGCTCGCCCCAGCGCCAGTCAAGCCCCAGATCTTTCACCAGAAAGCTGCCCGCCACCATGCGCAGGCGGTTGTGCATGTAGCCGGTCTGGTTGAGCTGCGCCATGGCGGCGTCGACCAGCGGGTAGCCGGTTCGACCCTCGCACCAAGCTGCAAACAGTTCGTTTGCATGCGGGCCGCTTTCCCAGGCAATGGCGTCGTATTCGGGCTTGAAGGCCTGCCGCGCCACGTGCGGGAAATTGGCCAGAATGGCAAAGTAAAAGTCGCGCCACACCAGTTCGCTCAGCCACACCGCCGCGCCGGCGCTGCCCGCGGCCTGGCGCTGCAGCGCAATGCGCACCAGTTGGCGGATCGACACGGTGCCAAAACGCAGGTGCACGCCCAGGTAGCTCGGGCCTTTGACCGCCGGAAAGTCGCGCGTGGCGTGGTAGTCGTCCATGCGCTCAAAAAAGGCTTCGAACAGGGCCTGACCACCGCCTTCGCCGGTGGGGATTTTCAGGCTGGCCAGGTTGGTCGGCTCGAAACCAAGGTCGGCCAGGCTGGGCACGGGGTTCTGGAATTCTGGCGGGCGTTCAAGCAGGCGCTGGGCCAGCGGCACGCTGTCGTGCTGCGCCAGGTCGTCGGGCGCCACGCGTTTGAGCCAGTTGTTCTTGTAGGGCGTGAAGACGCCATAGGGTGTGCCGGACTGGGTCAGGATCTCGCGGCCCTCAAAAATGACCTGGTCCTTGCAGGTGAAAAACGCGCAGCCGCCTTGTGCCAGCGCCTGGTGCACCGTTTCATCACGCGCCAGCGCTTGCGGCTCGTAGTCGCGCGCGGCAAAAACCGCCTGCACCTGGAGTACGGCAGCCAGCTGCGGAATCTCGACACTGGCGAGAGCCTGGCGCACGATCAGGCCAGCACCTTCCTTGCCGCTGAGCTGGCGCAAGGCCGCGTCCAGTTCTACCAGGGATTCACGAATGAATTCCACGCGCCGGTCGGCGCGTGGCAGTTGCGCCAAAATGTCGCGGTCGAACACAAAAACGCAGTGCACTTGCACGCACTGGCTCAGCGCCAGATGCAGCGCGGCGTTGTCTGCCACGCGCAAATCGCGCCGAAACCACATCAGGCCGGTTTCAAACTTTTGGCTCATGTTCATCGCTAAAATTGTTCCATGTCTTCTGATTCTGCCCCCATCAACCTGACGAATCATTTTTTGATCGCCATGCCTGGTCTGCAGGATCCGCTGTTCGGGCAAAGTGTCGTTTATCTGTGTGAGCACAGCTCCCATGGGGCCTTGGGACTGGTCATCAACAAGCCCTGCGACATCGACCTCAAGGGCCTGTTTGACAAGGTTGAGCTGCCACTGACACGCCCCGACCTGCAGACGGCCCCCGTTTTCTTTGGTGGCCCGGTGCAAACCGAGCGCGGCTTTGTGCTGCACGAGGCCACCTTTGCCGGTGACGACCAGCCTGAACACCCGGTCTATGCCAGCACCATGGTCATTCCTGGCGGTTTGGAGATGACCACCTCGCGCGATGTGCTGGAGGCCATCTCGACCGGCAGCGGGCCGCGCAAGGTGCTGATTTCCTTGGGATATTCATCTTGGGGTGAGGGCCAACTGGAGTCCGAACTGGGTGACAACAGCTGGCTCACGGTGGAGGCCGACGCGCGGCTGATCTTCGAGACCCCGGTGTCTGAGCGTTATGCCCAGGCGCTCAGGTTGCTGGGCCTGGAGCCCTGGATGCTGGCGCCTGACGCCGGGCACGCATGAACACCCCGGCCGACAGTTCAAGCGTCGACCCACTGCCGGTGGTGCTGCCTCATCTGCAGACCTTCATGGCACTCGATTTCGGCCTCAAGCGCACAGGTTTTGCGGTCGGCAACCGCATCCTGCGCACGGCCCAGCCGCAGGGCACGATTGCCGCCGAGGGCAAGGCGCGCTTCGAGAAAGTGGCGCAGCAGCTCAAGATCTGGCAGCCTGATGCGCTGGTGGTGGGTGTGCCGTTTCACCCCGATGGCGCAGCCCACGAAAACACCGTTCGGGCGCGCAAATTTGCCCGCCAATTGCATGGCCGCTTCAATTTGCCGGTCTTTGAGGTGGACGAGCGCTACACCACCACCGAGGCCCACTCGATGGGCGCGCGTGACGCCGATGCGGCCGCCGCCTGCATCATTCTGGAACAGTTTCTAAGGAGTCTTCCATGAGCACACTGGCACTCGATGCCGAGGCGCTGTATGCCGATCTGGCGCGTAACCTGCGCCCGCTGTTGCAGCCCGACACGCAATTGCTGGGCATCGCCTCGGGCGGCGTCTGGCTGGCCGAGCGCCTGCGCGAGGAC
>JBASJO010000534.1:0-6584 GCA_049655365.1 Rhodoferax sp.
ACACAACTCACACCATGCGGCTGCCAAAGCCATTTTGCCGCCAGGCCTCAAACACCGTCACGGCCACCGCGTTCGACAGGTTCAGGCTGCGCTGGCCCGGCAGCATGGGCAGTTTGAAGGTTTGCTGCGGCGCAAAAGACTCGCGCACCAGCGCACTCAGACCTTTGGTCTCGGAACCAAACACGAGGTAGTCACCGGGTAGGAAGCCCGCCTCGAACGCGTTTTGTGTGGCGCGGGTGGTCAGCGCGAACAGGCGGTCAGGCAAGGGGCATTCATCTTCCAGAAAACTTTGCCAGCTGGCATGGCGTTTGAGGGTGGCGTATTCGTGGTAATCCAGCCCGGCGCGGCGCATGTGTTTGTCGTCCATCGAAAAACCCAGCGGCTCCACCAGGTGCAGGGTGCAGCCGGTGTTGGCCGCCAGCCGTATGACGTTGCCGGTATTGGGAGGGATTTCGGGCTCAACCAGAACAATATGAAACATGCCTGCATTGTCGCGCAGGCTTATTCAGTGCGCGCAACCACCAGGCCGGTGATGTGGGATGCCCCGGCCGCCTTGAGCGCGCGCGCGGCGGTGTTCAACGACGCACCGGTAGTCATGACATCATCAACCAGCACCAGCTGCGCGCCTTTGACTGCCGAAACTTTCAGTGGATCTACGGCAAAAGCGTGATTCAGGGCGGTCAGGCGCTGGGCGCGCTTGAGTCCGTGCTGTGCGGGTGTGTCCACCACGCGCAGCAACAGGTCCGTGCGTGTTTTGGACGCGCTGAGATGGTTTGCCAACAACTGGGCCTGGTTGTAACCGCGCTGCTGCAGGCGTTGACTGGACAGCGGCATCGGTAGCAACAGATCAGCCGCTTCCAGCGCCGGCTCGACCCAGGGCGTGGCCTTGAGCAGGTGGGCAAAGAATCCGGCCAGTGCGGGCTGCTCATTGAACTTGAAATCGGCCATCAAGTGCGCCCAGGGAAAGGCGTAGGGAGCGGCGGCCAGGCACAGATCCAGGGGCGGTGGTTCCCGTAGGCAGGCACCGCACTGGGACAGACCCGCCAGCAAGGGCAGGGCGCAGGTGCGACAGCGCGCCTGGGGCTGGGCAAATTCGGCCACACAGGCGTCGCAAACGGGCTGCGCCGGCCAAGTGCGGCAGACCCGGCATTGGCTGGCGGGAGGCTGCAACATCCTTGAGAAAAAGCGGGCGAACATTCAGTCAATATACTCGCGTCTTCTTTTTGATTGCGCCATGGCCCATTTATCGCCCCCCTCCGTTGATCCACAGGCTGCCTTGCGCTGGCAACACCGGCCTGCGGCGGCCTCGGCCTGGTTGCACGAAGAGGTGGCACGGCGTATGCAGGAACGGCTGGACTGGATCACTTGTCAGCCGCAAAGTTGGCTGCATTGGGCGCCGCTCAATGGTGGCATGCAGGCCCATGCCCTTTTAACGCAGCGTTATCCGCGCGCGACCTGTACCTTGGTTGAGCCCGGTGGTGCACACGCCCGGCATGTCGAACGGATGGTGACGCCGCCTTGGTGGCAGGCCAGGCGTTGGCTGCAAGCCCGGTCGCAGGTGCTTGCCGAGGTCACGCAGCCGGCCCAAATGCTCTGGGCCAACATGAACCTGCACATGAGCCACCAGCCGCAGGCCTTGCTGCAGCAGTGGCATCGGGCCCTTGCGGTGGATGGTTTTTTGATGTTTTCGTGCCTGGGTCCGGACAGCCTCAAAGAGCTGCGGGTGCTCTACCAGGCGCTGGGCTGGCCAGCGCCAAGCCACGAATTCACCGACATGCACGATTGGGGTGACATGTTGATCGGTGCCGGCTTTGCCGAGCCAGTGATGGACATGGAGCGCATCACGCTCACCTTCGAGTCGCCGCAGCGGGTGCTTCAGGAGCTGCGGGGCTTGGGGCGCAATCTTCACGTCGACCGCTTCCAGGCCTTGCGTGGGCGCCGCTGGCATACCCAGCTGCTCGACGCCATTGAGAAAAATGCCATGCAATTGACTTTTGAGGTGGTGTACGGCCACGCCTTCAAGCCGGCGCCCAAGCTCACGGTGCAGGCGCAAAGTGAAATCACGCTGGACCAGATGCGCGCTGCCCTGACGCGCGGCAAAGTCGCCAGCGCTGGCCGCTCTGAACCGCAATCCAGTCTGAATCAACATGAATGAACTCGACTTTCGTCGGGCGCTGATGGCGCTTTGCCTGCTGATTCTTTTTGCCTCTTTTGCCGCGCTGCTGTGGGCTTCCTGGCGGCACCATCGGCGCGGTCAGCTGGCGCAGGACAATTTTCACAGTTCGCTGGTGATCGAGATGGCCTGGACCATCGCGCCCTGCATCATTGTGCTGTTGCTGGTGTGGCCGATCGTGCGCATTTTCTGGCTACCCTGAGCTTGCCAAACAAGTTTCCTGGGTTCGCCCGGATATGGGGTTTCCCCTTGTAGGTTTTGGGGGATTTGCGGGTGATGATCCATTAGAATCGATTGATAAATATCAATTAGATGACCATTGTTCGGTTATCAATCCCCACACGAAGGACCGCGATTTATGCGTAGCATGTACAAGTTTGGCTTGAGCGTTCTGCTGGCTTTGGGCTCGGTGGCCGCTTGGGCTGGGTATGCTTTCAATTTTCCGGAGCCCGTGACACCGATTGCACGCGAAACGCTGCACATGCACAATCTCGTCATGGTGGTGATCCTGGTGCTGTTTTTCCTGGTCTTTGGCTTGTTGATCTATTCTTTTCGTGTGCATCGCAAGGCCATCGGTTACAAGGCGGCCAGTTACACCGGCCCGACCAATCGCAAGCAGTGGCTCTGGGTCCTGTCGCCCTTTGCACTGCTGGCTTTTCTGGACTACGTGGTGATTGGCATTCCTGCCTACCACGCGGTGGTGATGTACGAGGACGCCAAGACCGACGCAGAACTGGTGGTCAAGGTGACGGGTAGCCAGTGGCTGTGGCAGTACGAATTTCCAGCCGAAGGCATCAGCTTTACCAGCCGCATGACCACCCCGCGAGATCAGATTGACAACGGCGCGGCCAAGGGCGAGCATTATTTGCTGGAGGTGGACAACCCGCTGGTCTTGCCTGTTGGCAAAAAGGTGCGTTTCATCACCACTTCCAATGACGTGATCCACAGCTGGTGGGTACCCGCTTTCGGTGTCAAGCGCGACGCCGTTCCCGGTTTCTTGCGGGAATTCTGGGCCACTGTTGAGAAAACCGGAACCTACCGCGGCCAGTGCTCTGAGCTTTGCGGCAAAGAGCATGGCTTCATGCCGGTCGTGGTTCATGTTGTCAGTGACGAAGAATTTGCCAAGTGGTTGGCCAGCAAAAAAGCCCCGGCGGTGTCCGCAGTAGCGCCAACGGCCGCCCTGGCGCCCGTGGCTCAGCTCGCGCTGGCAAAAGCCCAGTAAAACGGCATTAAATTTCAGAAATTCAGTAGAAGGAGTTGGCAATGGCACACGATATGGCACATGGCATGCCGGTGGGTGATTCCCATGTGGAACCCTACAAGGGCGGGTGGATGCGCTGGTTGGAAACCACCAACCACAAGGACATCGGGATCATGTACCTGATTTTTGGTTTCGCCATGCTCTTTGTCGGTGGCGCCATGATTCTGGTGGTGCGCGCCGAGTTGTTTCAGCCCGGCCTGCAATTCGTGCAGCCCGAGTTGTTCAACCAGTTGATCACCCTGCACGGACTGGTCATGGTGTTTGGCTTCGCCATGCCGGCGGCCACCGGCCTGGCCAATTACATGTTGCCCATGATGATTGGCGCGCCTGACATGGCGCTGCCCCGTTTGAACAACTGGGGCTTCTGGATTTTGCCGCCCGCTGCCATCATGCTGACGCTGCCGTTTTTCCTGGGTTTGATGGGTGTGGGCCCGGGCGGCGTTGATACCGGCTGGACGCTGTACGCCCCCTTGTCGATTCAAAGCGGCTGGGGCATGGACTTTGCCATTTTCGCCATTCACATGCTGGGTGTGTCGTCCATTCTGGGCTCGATCAACGTGATCGTGACCATCCTGAACATGCGCGCCCCGGGCATGACGCTGATGAAGATGCCGCTCTTCGCCCATGGCTTTCTGATGACGGCCGTGCTGCTCATCACCATCATGCCGGTGTTCGCGGGTGGTGTCACCATGGTGCTGATGGATCGCCACTTCGGCACCCATTTCTTCAATGCCGCCGGCGGCGGTGACCCGGTGCTGTGGCAGCATATTTTCTGGTTCATGGGTCACCCGGAGGTGTACGTGCTGCTGCTGCCGATTGCCGGCGCACTGCCCCACGTGTTCTCGGCCTTTGCGCGCAAGCCGATTTATGGCTACAAGGCGCAGGTGTATTCATTCTGGGCCATTGCCGGGCTGGGCTTGATTGTGTGGGCCCATCACATGTTCACCAGCGGCATGTCACTGGGCGGACAGATCTACTTCATGTACATCACCATGGCCATCTCGTTCCCGCTGGCGGTGCTGTTCTTCTGCTGGATCGCCACGGTCTGGCAAGGTTCAATCACCTTCGAAACGCCGATGCTGTTTGCCCTGGGTTTCCTTGTGTTGTTCGGTTGGGGTGGCCTGACCGGGCTGGCCTTGTCCGATGCGGCAGCTGACCCCCAGTACCACAATGCTTATTTCCTGGTGGCGCACTTCCACTACGCGTTTTATCCGTCTGCGGTGATGGGCGCCATGGCGGCGGTGTATTACTGGCTGCCTAAGTGGACCGGCCACATGCTTGATGAAACCATGGGCAAATGGCACTTTTGGGTGGCTGTGGTGGGCTTCAACCTGACTTTTATTCCGCAGTTTTTTGTCGGCCTGGCGGGCATGCCGCGTCGTATCCCTGATTACCCGGTGATGTTTGCCGAATGGAACATGCTGTCCAGCATTGGCGCTTTCATCTTGGGTGTGTCGCACCTGATCTTTGTCTACAACGTCTACAAGACCATCAAGGGTGGCGAAAAGGCGGGCGACAAGGCTTGGGAAGGCGCAGAGGGCCTGGAGTGGACCGTGCCGTCACCGGCCCCGTACCACACCTTCGAGACACCTCCCGTCATCAAATAAACCGTCATTGAGATCGAGATGAAATTGCCACAGATGGAGCGTGCTGCCTTTGACGCAGCCGAGTGGGACAAGCGCAAGCGCAACAACAAGCGCCTGGGCTACCTGGTTGCCGTGATCGTCGTGATGATCTTTTTGGGTTCCATATGGAAATATCGCCCCTTTTGATCGGCCAGACCGGGGCTGAGCGCCAGCGCAGCAATGTGCGCATGGGCATCAAACTCGGCTTCGTGGCGCTTTTTTTTGTCGGTTTCGGTTTTGGCATGGTGCCTTTGTACGACGTCTTTTGTGAGATCACCGGGCTCAACGGCAAGACCAACAGCGAGGCCATGGTGGCTGACCAGAACACCCAGGTCGATCTGTCGCGCTCGGTCAATGTCGAATTCCTTAGCCATACCATGCCCGGCGTGGGTCTGAGCTTCAAGCCCGAGCAGTTTTCCATTCGTATCCATCCCGGTGAAATTTCCCGCATGAATTACACCGTCACCAACCACAGTGACCAGGTGTTCGTGGGGCAGGCCATTCCCAGTGTGACGCCGGCGGTGGCGTCACTGCATTTTGAAAAGCTGGAGTGTTTCTGCTTTACCCCGCAAACCTTCCAGCCGGGCGAGTCGCGCACCATGCCGGTGGTGTTTGTGGTCAACCCCAAGCTGGACCGTGACATGGGCACCGTGACCCTGTCCTACACTTTCTTTGAAGCCGTCAAGACAAAAAGCTGATCATTAAGGAAAAAAAATGACAAACGCCCCCCAAGCTGCTGCACGCGGCCACTACTTTGTGCCGGCTGCCAGCCATTACTCGACCTTTTTGTCGGTCGGTATCTTCATGTTGGCCCTCGGATTCATCTTCAGGCTCAACGGCACGCCCCCCGGCATCTGGAGCATGTTGTTGGGTGCCGCGCTGATTGTTTATGTGATCATTGGCTGGTTTGGCGAGTTGATCAGCGAGAACCTGCGTGGTGCCTACACGGTTTGGGAAGACCGCTCGTACCGCATCGGCATGGTCTGGTTCATTTTTTCTGAGGTTATGTTTTTTGCCTGCTTTTTTGGCGCGTTGTACTACATTCGCCAAATTTCCCTGCCGGAGTTGGGTGGCTACGAGGCTGCGTTAACGCCCTATGCACAATTTACCAGTGCCTGGCCCAGTGCCGGTCCCATGGGTGACCCCTTCACGCCCATGGCGGCCTGGGGCATTCCGGCCATCAACACCATGCTGCTGCTGACATCCGGTGCCACCCTCACCTGGGCGCACTGGGGCCTGATCAAGGGCAAGCAAAGCCAACTGACCTGGGGCCTGGCCATGACCGTCGCGCTGGGCATGACCTTCATGGGTTTTCAGGTGTACGAATATGCCCACGCCTATGCCGAGATGGGCCTGACCCTGGGTGCTGGTGTTTACGGCGCCACGTTTTACATCCTGACCGGTTTTCACGGTCTGCATGTCACCCTGGGCACCATCATGCTCATGGTGATGCTCGGGCGCGGCATGAAGGGGCACCTGTCGGCGCACAACCACTTTTCGTTTGAGGCGGTGGCCTGGTACTGGC
>JBASJO010000535.1:0-4705 GCA_049655365.1 Rhodoferax sp.
AAAGCGCGCGCGCCCTTCCTGTGTGCGTCTTGCCACCAGACAGCCGGCGGTGGTCATCCAAATACGATCAGAAGCGGGGTCGGACTGACTGCGGCTACACCGACTTTAGCGACTCAGGTCGCCTACAAGGCCTGCTTGAACTGTCATACCCAGGTGCACGGCAGCAACCATCCGTCCGGCCCCCGTTTTGTTCGCTAAGGAGAGCAGACCATGAAATCAACCATTGAAAAACGTTTCGCACGCACGGTTCTGGCAGCTTCCATGACAGCCATTGGCGCGGCAGCGGTGCCGGCACTGGCCGCCGATGATGATGTCGCCGCTTTGATCCGGCCCGACAATCAGATTGAATTGGGCGTGGGCTACGTGTCGGACCCTAGTTTCAAGTTCGGCAAGTTCACCGGCCTTTATGACAATGGCGCGCACTTGATCGGAAACATCGATTTGAACCGCCGCAATGAAGCGAATACCCATTCTCTCTCCCTCACCGGGCGCAATCTGGGGCTGAGCTCACGCAACCTGACGATCGAGGGTGGCGAACAGGGTAATTACGGCCTGCGTTTTGAATATGACGAGATTCCCAATTACTTGAGTGACACCTTTCAAACGCCCTATCTCGGTGCGGGTACCAACCGCCTGACCCAGCCTGCCGGCGTCACGGACGGCGCCACTGTCGGTGCCATAGCCGGACTGGTGGCGAACATGAAACCGTATGACGTCAAAACCCAGCGCAAGGGACTTGGCTTTGGCGTCACCAAGGAGCTCAGCCGCGGTTGGGATGTCGAGTTTGGCTACAAGCGCGAAAACAAGGACGGCGACAAGCTGACGGCAGCCATGATCCAGACGGGCACTGGCGGTAGCCGAACAGTGGTGATTGTGCCGGAACCAGTCAACTACAGCACCGACCAGTTTGAAGCCTTTGCGCGCTACACCGATGAAAAGCTGCAACTCCAGTTCGGCTATCACGGATCACTTTTCAAAAATACCAATGATGCCGTGACTTGGGATAATTTGTTCACAGGTACCGGGAACGCAACCGGCAGCTATGGTCTGGCGCCGGACAATGAGTTCCATCAAGTCAATGCCTCGGGTCGCTATGTGCTGAGCAAGGCCACCAATTTGTCGGCCAATATCAGCTTTGGCCGCATGACGCAGAACGAGCAGTTCCTGCCATATTCCACGCCGGGCGCCGCGATGGCAGGCGCACTTCCGCTTCCGAGATCTTCTTTGGATGGCAAGGTTTACACCACCAACGCCAGTTTGCGGCTGAACTCCAAGCTCACGCCCAAACTCAATCTGACCGCGGGTCTGCGTTACGACGATCGCGACAACAAGACCCCGATCTCGACTTTTCTCTATGTCGCCGGGGATCGTAACGGTGGTTTCTCGGCAGCGGCTGCTAGCGGGACCCGGCGCAGCAATATGCCGCTCGACATCACCAAACAATCGGTGTACGGTGACCTGGACTATCACCTGACCTCGGCCACCACGGTCAAATTTGGCTACGACTTCCATCAGGTTCGGCACAATTACGAACCTACCACCGGGGACAAGGAACACACGCTCAAGACGGAAGTCAAACATCGTTTTGGCGACATGGTTTCGGCTGGCGCAAGTTACGCCTACTCCGACCGCAAGGCGTCAGACTACAACGGTGCGGCCCCACTGGCTTCAACTTACTCTGCGGCTTATCTGGCTACTCTGGCGGGTGGAACGACAGGCAGGACCTATCCGTGGCTCGAAGCGCCAACCCTGCGCAAGTACATTCTGGCGGATCGTCAACGTGACAAGTTCGGTGCCACCGCCAATGTGTCGGCGACCGAGCAGCTCGAGTTGCAGTTCGGCGCCCATTACCTGCAGGACAAGTATCCCGACACGATGGCCGGTATCGGCCTGACGAAGGCCACCAACTGGATCGCCAGTTTTGACGCCAACCTGCAAGCTACCGACAAGCTGTCGGGCAATTTCTTCGCCTCTGTAGATCAGTATAAAACCGATCAAAATGGCGCCCATCTTCCCAATGCAGCACTGACGACACTGGCAGAACTGGGCACGATTCCGGCATCCAATCTGGGCGTTACGACCTTGTCCGACCGCACGCTGACCCTGGGACTTGGCGTGCGTTACAAGCCGACCGCCAAATACGAGGTCGGTGCCAACGTGTCGCATTCGGACTCCAAGGGTCGCAGCGATTTCGTCGCCGGATCGGCCGTGACGATCGCCCCGCTGCCGAACCTGGTTTCTCGCATCAGCCGTCTGGAGTTGTTTGGACGCTACGATCTGCAAAAAAATCTGACGGTGAATGTCAAATTCGCACATGAGCGTTACAGCTCAAACGACTGGGCCTGGGATGCGCCACTGACCCTGACGTCTGTTACGTCGGTGGTCGGAACTAACCAGACCAGCCCGAACTACAGCCTAAATTTTGTAGGTGTTTCACTCGCTTACCGGTTCTAAGCTTCATGAATCCAGGCCAAGGTCTGGATTCATGAAAGACCCATAAGGCTGGCGGTATTTTGCTTATATCGCCACTTTGGCAGGCACAGCCAAGGCATCCGACAGCGGAGTAAATTGGAACTGAAGCAGCCTCAGTGGAGTCATCCACTGGGAGCGCGGATGTACCCAATTTGGCGTGTTTGTGCGCATTTCGCGGCTCTCACTTTCCGTGATGGTAGGCCGTGCAAGCTGTCGCATCCAGAAATTTCGCACACGCGCCTTGAACCCTGGGACTGGCTTGCACCGCCATGGTCGATTGACGTCGACCCCACGAATAAACCCAAACGCTTACTTGGCCAGCAGCGCGTTCACTGCGCTCAGGTCTTCCGCCCTGAGCGAGCCATTGGCCTGGCGCAGTTTCAGACCACCCAGCAACACGTCATAGCGTGCCTTGGCCAGCTTGGCCTTGGTGTCGAACAGGGCCGTCTGGGCGTTGAGCACATCAATGTTGATGCGCACACCGACTTGGTAGCCCAGTTTGGTGGCATCGAGCGCGCTCTGGCTGGAGGCTTCGGCGGCTTCCAATGCCTTGACCTGGCCCAAGCCGGATTCAACACCAAAAAACGCGGTGCGGGTGCTTTGCGCCACGCCGCGCTTGGCGGCATCGAGGTCGCTGCGGGCTTTGTCTTCCAGCGACAGGGTTTCCTTGATGCGGTTTTGAATGGCGTAACCGGCAAACAGTGGCCAGTTCAGATTCAAGCCAACTTGGGCCACGTTGGTGCGGTAATCCTGCGTGGTGTTGGATGAGCCGTTGTTTTGGGTGACGTTGTAGCTGCCCGTCAAATCCAGCGTGGGCTTGTTCCCTGCCTGCGCTTTTTGGGTTTCAAGCTGGGCCACTTCCAGACCGAGTTGGGCCTGGCGCACGGCCGGGCTCATGGCTTCAGACTGGGCGACCCAAGCGGTGACGTCCGCGGGTGTGACGGGGGCAATCACCACGGGCACGGCCAGCGGTTTGGGTGCGGCACCGGCTTTGCCGGTGAGTTGGTCGAGCGCCAGTTTCTTGACACGCAAGTCGTTCTCGGCAGCAATTTCCTGGGCCAGCACCAGGTCAAAGCGGGCCTGGGCCTCGCGCGTGTCGGTGATGGTGGCGGTGCCGACTTCAAAATTGCGTTTGGCGGAGGCCAGTTGCTCGGACACTGCTGACTTCTGGGCCTTGACAAAGTTCAGGCTGTCACTGGACGCCAGCACGTCAAAGTAGACCTGACTGACGCGCACGATCAGGTCCTGGTCGGCTGCCTGCAATTGGGCCTGGGCCACGCCCACCGACTTTTCTCCTTGCGCGGCCGTGGCGACATTGGCGGGACGGTACAAAGGCTGGCTCGCGCTCAGAGTGGCGCTTTGGTTGCCGTAAGAGCCGCGGTCAAATTGTGTGGTGTCGCTTGAAACGTTGGTGCGGTTCACCCCCATGGCCAGGCCGACGGTGGGCAACAGCCCCGCCTTGGCCTGCTCGGCCTTGGACAGGTTGGCCTCATACAGTGACTTGGCCGACTGGTAGCTGGCATCAAAGCCACGCGCCGCATCAAAGAGCTCCACCAGACTTTGGGCCTGTGCGGGCAGCACGAAGGCGGCAGTCAGGGCCAGAGCAAGGGGGAGTTGACGCAGAATCATGATGGTGTGCCTGAGGTGAGGTGCTAGCAAGTAGCGGGGTCGGTGGGAAACGCGTGGGATCAGTAGCGCGGCACGCTGGGGTCGATTTCGGACGACCAGGCGTTGATACCGCCCGAGACGTTGGCCACGTGTTTGAAGCCGCGTGCCTTCAGAAAATTGGCCACCTGCATGCTGCGTGCGCCATGGTGACACAGGCAGGCCACGGGCTGGTCGGGGTCCAGCTCATTCAGGCGCGGCGGAATCACCCCCATGGGGATGGTGATGAGCTCGAAACCATCGGCCTTGATGCTGGCGGTGCGCAGCTCATGCGGCTCGCGCACGTCAAGCACCACCGGGTCGCCATGACCACGCACAGCATCGAGCCAGTCTTTGAGTTGAAGGGGGCGAACTTGTGTGACCATGTTTAAAACTTGAAGGCGCTGGGTTGCTGGAAGTTGAGCAAACGGGGTGCGTTGTCGTCCCATTTCTCGACCGATGTGAAGTTGGTCTCGCTGCTGCGGGTAATGACCTGCGCGTGCATGATGGGCTCTTCACCGATGATGCCGACCAGGCGGCCTCCGACCTTGAGCATGTTCAGCAGCGACTGCGGCACCTCGGCGACCGA
>JBASJO010000536.1:0-11677 GCA_049655365.1 Rhodoferax sp.
GCTCCTAACGAGGGCGTTGACGCGGCCAACGTCCGACCGGCAACGCCAACCCAACCGGCGGCCAGCGCGCCCCAGGCCACAGCACTGGACAAGGCGTTGGCCGAACGCAAGAAAAAAGCCGAACAAGCCCAGGCAGAACAACGCAAGCTGGAGGAGGAGCGCATCAGCAAGATCAAGGCTGACAATTGCGAGCGCGCCAGGCAAGCCCAGAGAACACTGGAGTCGGGTGTGCGCATGTCTCGCACCAATGCTCAAGGTGAACGGGTGATACTCGATGACGCTGACCGGGCTGTGGAAGCCAAACGCCTTCAGGGCATCGTGGCCACGGACTGCAACTAATCAGTACCCTGCTTTGGCACCTGCACGTTTATTGACAAACAAGCCGGCACCGCGACTGCCCTGACGGGCGAACCGTTCACGCCGCGCCACTTTGGGGTCGACGCGCAAGGGCCGGTAAATTTCAATGCGGTCCAGATCTCGCAGACACTGGTTGAGTTTGACGCGCCGACCCCAGACACCCATGAGCGCGTGGACGTGGTCGATCTCGGGGAATTGCAACAACAGGCCGCTTTGCTGCAAAGCCCGCAGCACCGTGCAGGGCGCCGGAAGCGACAGCTTGACCTCGACATACTCGCGCGCCTTGGGCGCGTACACCACACTCAGATGCAACAGAGCTTCACTCACCATAAGCCTGTTTGGCGCGTTTGACAAAGGCGTCGACCATGCTGGCCGCAATCTTGTCAAACACCGGGCTCACCAATCTGCCAATGGCGCTCTCGAAGCTGTAGGTCAGGATCAATTCGACCTTGCAGGCGCGCTCGTTGGCATCGCCAAGCGGCAGGAAATTCCATTCGCCTTCAAGTTTTGAAAATGGACCGTTGACTAGGTTGATGGTCACCTGGCGGTCGACCACGTGCACATTGCGGGTGCTGAAGGACTGGTGAATGCCCGAAAATGCAATGCCGATTTCGGCCAGCATGCCGTTTTCTTCAAGCGCCACCACACGGGCCTTGTCGCACCAGGGCAAAAACTGTGGGTACTGGTCAACATCGGTGACAAGCCGGTACATCTCGGCCGGGCTGTACCAAATTAAAACGGATTTTTTGACAGTTTTCATAGAATGCGATTATGGACAGGATTTTAGTCAAGCCTGACTTGCCTCTTCCCATCTTCAAACTCAACTCATGGCCAAAAAACCCGACACATCTTCCCGCATCGCAGACAACAAGAAAGCGGCATTCAATTACTTTTTCGAGGAACGTTTCGAGGCGGGCATCGTGCTGGAAGGCTGGGAGGTCAAGTCGCTGCGCGAGGGCAAGGTCCAGTTGACCGATGGCTACGTGGTGGTGCGCAATGGTGAATTGTTCATCATCGGGCTGCAGATCCATCCCTTGGGTACCGCATCCACCCACATCAGCCCGGACAAGCAGCGCACCAAGAAATTGTTAATGCACAAGGAAGAGATCAAGCGGCTCATTGGCAAGGTGGAGCAAAAGGGTTACACCCTGGTGCCCATCAACCTGCACTGGAAGAACGGCAAGGTCAAGTGCGAGATCGCGCTGGCCAAGGGCAAGGCCGAGCACGATAAGCGCGACACCATCAAGGACCGTGAGGGCAAACGCGAGGTGGAGCGCGCCATGAAAGGCCGCAACCGCTGAGGCCAGGACAGCATATCTGGGCTGTTACAATCTACGGTTTGCTGACAACATCCACAGACTCAAGGAACATTTATCATGGCATCTGGAAAACCGAAAAAAAAGAACCCGCGCCTGGCGTCGGGCCGTAAACGCGTCCGTCAGGACATCAAGATCAACGCAGCCAACACCTCGCTGCGTTCCAAATACCGCACTGCGGTGAAAAACGTGGAAAAAGCAGTTCTGGGTGGCGACAAAGCCAAGGCCACAGAGCTGTTTGCCAAGATGCAAGCCGTGGTGGATACCGTGGCCGACAAGGGCATCTTCCACAAGAACAAGGCAGCTCGCGACAAGAGCCGTCTGTCTGCCAAGGTGAAAGCCCTGGCCGTCGCCGCCTAATTTTAGGCAAATCGCACGCGCTTCTTGACTTCAATGTTTTAGAAGCGCGCCGTTTGTAACGGGTGCGCTGTCAGCAAAAGCAAAAATGCCGTCCAAGTGACGGCATTTTTGCTTTTGGTGCCTGGCTACCCTGCCCCGACGTCGGCCTGCGGTCAGGGTTTGGTCTGCGGCGGGTGTGCTTTGTGCGGCGGCGCACCCAGGTGCACCTGCAACTCATTGTCTTCGGCAAAACCCATGACAAAGTCCCAGGCCATGACATTGTGGGCACGCAGGTCCTCGTGCACCACCACACAGCGCACGTTGTCCACACTACTTGGAACACACCAGGGCGAGTACGCCAGATGGCGCCCGGTGGGCGCACCACCAGGGCGAAATTGGCTCATCACGCCGGCCAGGCGTTCGGCCCAGTCGCTGGGACGAAAAGCGCGTCCGGAACTGGTCATGCCCAGGATGTAAACTTTTTTTGAAGTGTTTGAAACCATCGGGTAGAGGTCGTGATGAGGTTGCGTGCGGGTTGCTACAACGCGAACCGATTCTAGCTCAATCTTATGTCTTATACAAGACCTAAAACCGGCAAGGGCTTGATGCAACACCAGCGCGCAAAGATTGTCCAGAGCAAGTCCGATAGCTGGTCGATCGGTCTAAAATTACTTTCCAATGGCCCAATCTGCGTTGGGCCGTTTTGTTTTATTGCCGTCCCCTGGAGACTCACCCCATGCCCGCTGCCAGTCCAATCCTAGAAGCCAGTTCACCGCACGTGATGAATACTTACGGTCGTTTGCCCATTGCGCTCAGCCACGGTCAGGGTTGCCATGTGTGGGACATCAACGGCAAGCGCTATCTCGACGCCCTGGGTGGCATTGCCGTCAACACCTTGGGCCATAACCACGCCAAGCTGGTGCCTGCGTTGCAAGACCAGATCGGCAAGATCATCCACAGCTGCAATTACTACCACGTGCCGAACCAGGAAGTTCTGGCAAAGAAACTGGTAGAGCTCTCTGGCATGAGCAACGTGTTTTTTTGCTCCACCGGACTTGAAGCCAACGAGGCGGCGCTCAAACTGGCGCGCAAGTTCGGCCACGACAAGGGCATCGAGCGCCCGGAAATCGTGGTCTATGAGAAAGCCTTTCACGGCCGCTCCATTGCCACCCTGAGCGCCACCGGAAACCCCAAAATCCAGGCCGGCTTTGGCCCGCTGGTGGAGGGTTTCATCCGTGTGCCCATCAACGACATCGAGAGCCTGAAGCGCGCCACCGAGGGTAACCCCAATGTGGTGGCGGTGTTTTTTGAAGCCATCCAGGGCGAAGGTGGCATCAACCCCATGCAGCCGGGCTACCTGCGCGAACTGCGCACCTTGTGCGATGCGCGTGACTGGCTGATGATGATTGACGAAGTCCAATGTGGCATGGGGCGCACCGGCAAGTGGTTTGCCCACCAGTGGGCCGACATCGTGCCGGACGTGATGCCGCTGGCCAAGGGCCTGGGCTCAGGCGTGCCGGTAGGTGCTGTGGTAGCGGGCCCCAAGGCGGCCAACATCTTTCAGCCGGGCAACCACGGCACGACCTTTGGGGGCAACCCCCTGGCCATGCGTGCGGGCGTGGAAACCATCCGCATCATGGAAGAGGACGACCTGCTGGCTAACGCTGCCGCAGTGGGGGCGCACCTGAAGGCCGGTCTGCAGGCGGCACTGGCCACCGAGATCGCCAGCGGTGCCGTCAGGGAAATCCGCGGCCAGGGCCTGATGCTGGGCATTGATCTGGCCAAGCCATGCGGCGCCTTGACGCAACAGGCGGCCGAAGCAGGTTTGCTGATCAGCGTGACGGCCGACACCGTGGTGCGCCTGGTGCCACCGCTGATTTTGAGCCGTGCCGAGGCTGATCAGATTGTCGCCCTGCTGTGCCCCCTGATTTCTGCCCTGCTGAAGGAGCCCTCATGAAAATGGCGAACCAAGGGATTCCCAGTACCATCCCCAAGGGCGCTCCACCGGTGCGGCACTACCTGCAGTTCTCGGACCTGAGGGCCGATGAATATGCTTATTTGCTTGAGCGCGCAGCCTTCATCAAGGCCAAGTTCAAGACCTTCACCCGGCATCAGCCGCTGGTGGACCGCACCTTGGCCATGATTTTCGAGAAGGCGTCGACCCGCACACGTGTCAGTTTTGAAGCCGGCATGTACCAGTTGGGCGGTAGCGTGGTGCACCTGACCACCGGTGACAGCCAACTCGGTCGTGCCGAGCCGATCGAGGACAGCGCCCGCGTCATCAGCCGCATGGCCGACCTGGTGATGATCCGCACCTATGAGCAAACCAAGATTGAGCGCTTTGCCGAGTACTCGCGCGTGCCAGTGATCAATGGCTTGACCAACGAATTTCACCCCTGCCAGATTCTGGCCGACATCTTTACCTTCATCGAGCACCGTGGCCCGATCCAGGGCAAGACCGTGGCCTGGGTGGGCGACGGCAATAACATGGCCAACACCTGGTTGCAGGCCGCCGAGTTGCTCGACTTCAAGGTCAACGTGAGCACCCCGAGCGGTTATGAAGTCGATGAAAAAATTGCCTCCATCACCGGCAAGATCAGTCCGAGGCACTTCCAGACTTACCGCAACCCCATGGACGCCTGCCGCGGTGCAAACCTGGTTACCACGGATGTCTGGACCAGCATGGGTTATGAGGCTGAAAACGAGGTTCGCAAACAGGCTTTCGCCGCCTGGCGCGTCAGTGCCGACATGATGGCCGTGGCGCAGCCCAACGCGCTGTTCATGCATTGCCTGCCGGCCCACCGTGGCGAAGAAGTGGATGCAGACGTGATCGACGGCGCACAAAGTGTGGTGTGGGACGAGGCCGAAAACCGCATGCACGTGCAGAAGGCGCTGATGGAGTTTTTGTTGCTCGGTCGTTTGTCCTAAAAACCTGCCCTGAGGCTTGACCTGATCAGGGGGCCGTGGTGCACCACGGCGCGGTGTCGTGTGCCAGTGCCATCCAGAGCGCCCAGGACGAGCTCAAGGCCAGCGCCAGCCCGGCCAGGCGAACGCCCCAGTCACCGTTGCGGTTGCCACGCAAGCGCAACCAGAGCCAGGGTCCGAGCATCATGGAAACGCTGGTCCCCATGGCGAACAAAGCCATCACCAGGGCACCATCCAGCGCGCTGCCTGCCAGCGCAGCCACCAGCAGGGCCGAGTACAGCAGACCACATGGCAGAAACGTCCAGACTGCGCCAATCAGCAAAGGCGTGGTGGCACCCCTATTGGAGACCAGCCCGCGCACGTTTTTCCATAGTTTCTTGCCCGCCTGTTCCATCCAGACCGGTTGCTGGGCTTTCCACATGAGCAGCAAGCCCAGCACAATCATGGCCACGTGAAACATCGACCAGACGGGACGCAGTGCGCTGGACTGTACCGTGAGCCAGCCCAGACCCTGCATGGAGGCGGCCGCCAGCGCGCCAAGGCCGGCGTAACCCAGTACCCGGCCGAACTGAAAGGTCCACATGGCCGCGGTGGATCGGTTGCCTGCCGCCTGGCCTATGCCAGCACAGGCTGCGCCGCACATGGCGATGCAATGGGGCCCCCCGACCAGGCCCATAAGTAACGCCGTGGTAGCGAGTGTGGTTTGCATCACACCAATTTAGAGAATTTTGGAAAACTTGGCGCGCGTACGGTCAGTTTGAAGATAACGATCAAAGACCATGGCCACGGCTCGGACAAAAAACCAGCCCTTGGCGGTGACCTGAATGCCGGCCTCGTCCAAGCTCACCAGACCTTGCTCAACCTGGGTTTGCAAGATCTCGAGCTCCTTGTGAAAATAGCTCTTGAAATCAATCAGGTAAGCCAGCTCGATCGACTCGAAAGACAGGCGCCCCTGGCACATCAGGGCCATGATCACGGCACGGCGCACCAAATCGTCGCGCGACAAGGCCAGGCCACGCACCACAGGAAACTGGCCCTGGTCGAGAAAATCGTAATATTCCTCAAGCGTTTTTGCATTTTGGCTGTAGGTGGCGCCGACACGCCCAATAGACGATACGCCCAGGCCAATCATGTCGCAGTCGGGTTGCGTGCTGTAGCCCTGGAAATTGCGATGCAAACGCCCTTGCCGCTTGGCTACCGCCAGAGAATCTTCAGGCAGCGCAAAGTGATCCATGCCGATATAGACATAGCCCGCTGCCAAAAAGGCTGCCATGGATTGCGCCAGCATGGCCACCTTGGCAGCCCCGGTGGGAATCTCGACCGAAGATATCCGTCGTTGCGGCTTGAAGCGCTCAGGCAGGTGCGCGTAGGCGTACAAGGCGATGCGATCAGGCCGGAGTTCAATGATTTGACCGATGGTGCGTTCAAATGACTCCGGCGTCTGCTCGGGCAAGCCGTAAATGAGGTCGGCATTGACCGACTCAAAACCCTTTTCACGGGCAGCCGCCACCAATGCAAACACTTGCTCGGCGGGTTGAATTCGGTGAACGGCTTTCTGCACCGCCGGATCAAAGTCCTGAACACCAAAACTCAAACGGTTAAAACCGAGTTCGGCCAGGGTGTCGAGTCGTTTTTCATCGATGGTCCGGGGATCAATCTCGATGGAGTATTCGCCACCGGGCACCAGCGAAAAATTGCGCCTGAGCATATGCATCAGTTCCCGCAACTCGTCATCTGAAAGGAAAGTTGGCGAACCGCCGCCCAGATGCAACTGGGAAACCACCTGCCCCTGCCCCATGTGCTTGACATGAAGGTCGACCTCGCGGTTCAAGTAGCGCAGGTAGGCCGTCGCGCGATCATGGTGTTTGGTGATGATCTTGTTGCAGGCGCAGTAATAACACAGCGACTCACAAAATGGAATGTGCACGTACAGTGACAAAGGCAAAGCCAACGCTGCGGCGCCCGAGCGCCTCTGCTCCAGAGCCTGAATGTAATCCTGCGCGGTGAAAGCCTCCACGAACCGATCGGCCGTAGGGTAGGAGGTATACCGTGGGCCGGACACATCGTATTGGCGAATCAGACTCTCGGATATGGGCTCGGCGACGCTGTCAGTCATTCTTTGTCCTTATGGGTTGCTTAGAATATGCCTTGGAAAACAGATTTTTTTCTTGATCTTGATCAACTTATTTAATAATAATCCCCGCATCGACCTTCTGCTTAAAATTGATGTACGTCAGATATAAAAGCTAAAAAGTGTCAAAATCAGCCCAATGAATCATCAGACCATCAAAATCGCCTGTTCCAATTGCAACATGCGTGAATTGTGCATGCCCATCGGCTTAAGCGAAGGTGACCTTGACCGAATTGATGCCATCATCGGTGTCCGCAAGAAAATCAAACGTGGTGAATCGCTGTACCACAATGGCGATCGATTCAATAATCTTTACGCCATCAGAACCGGATTTTTCAAGACCTGCATCACATCGGAAGATGGTCGCGATCAAGTGACCGGCTTTCAAATGGCAGGAGAAGTGATCGGTCTGGATGGCATCGTGAATGACCACCACACTTGTGATGCGGTGGCGCTGGAAGACGCAGAAATCTGCGCCATGCCCTTTGCGCAAATTGAAGACCTTTCACGCGAAGTCGTCTCCTTGCAGCACCATGTGCACAAGATCATGAGCCGTGAAATCGTTCGTGAACACGGTGTCATGCTGTTACTGGGCAGCATGCGCGCAGAAGAGCGCTTGGCTGCTTTCCTGCTCAATTTGGCGCAACGCCTGCATGCGCGTGGTTTTTCTCAATCAGAACTTATCCTGCGCATGACCCGGGAGGAAATAGGCAGTTTTCTGGGTCTCAAGCTCGAAACCATCAGCCGTACTTTTTCAAGATTTGCAGAAGACGGTATCGTTGATGTCAAACAGCGTCACGTGCATATTCTCAATACGCGGGCGTTGCAAGACATTGTGAACCCCCGCTAGACCGGGGTTTTAGCCTGGCCTTTACTTGGCCGGCGGCACAATTCCTGTGGTGGCATGATTGCGCCCGAGAATCGCTGGCGCCTGGCTGCTTTCTTTTCTGCGCGCCTCCATCGACTGATCTGACTGCCGAGACGGCTGATAACTGTCGTCATAGACGATCTCGTTGGGTCGGCTCATTGCCAGGTAAAGCGTCACAAAACCGGCCACCACCACAATGGCGGGTCCGGCAATGACCATCCAGACAAAGCCATGCTTCCACCACGGCGCGCTTGAATTTTCAACTGTTTTATTCATGGGTGATTCAGGTTTCCAGAACACGGCCCGGACCATTAGAGAGCCAAAAAGAAAAGACCTGGTCTCTTTTTTAGAAGAGATCAGGCCTTGCGACAAGCGCCTCTGGCTTACTTGTTCGACATGCCCCAAATGTAAGACGTCAGCACGTGAATTTGCGCTTCGGTCAACTTGTCAGCTTGCGCCGGCATCACATTGACCTTGCCGTTGTTGACCATTTCAACAATGGTCTTCTCGCCAAAACCATGCAGCCAGATGTTGTCGCTCAGGTTGGGCGAGCCGACCGCTTGCATGCCTTTACCGTCTGCACCATGGCAAGCAGCGCACACACCAAACTTTTCCTTGCCCAGCGCGGCGCGAGCGGAATCATGCGGACTGCCGGACAAACTCAGAACGTACTGCGCGACATTCTTGACATCATCAGCGCTTCCTACAGCAGCAGCCATGGGGGGCATGTTGCCATTGCGACCACCGACCAGGGTTTCCTTGATCTTCTCGGGTGAGCCACCATGCAGCCAGTCAGCATCGGTCAGATTGGGGAAGCCCTTGTTGCCGCGGGCATCCGATGCATGACATTGCGCGCAATTGTTGCCGTACAAGCGCTCACCAATGGCCATGGCCTGTGCATCCTTGGCGACGTCTTCCGGCTTCATGGACATGAACTTGGCATAAATGGGCGCAGTTTCAGCATTGCCTTTCGCCACCTCATCGGCGTGCAGTTTGGCGGATGTCCACCCCAAGGTTCCCGGATAACTTCCCAAACCTGGGTAGAGCACCAGATATACCAGGGAGAACACGATGGTCAACACGAACATGTAACTCCACCAGCGTGGCAGCGGGTTGTTCATCTCGCGCAGGTCACCGTCCCAGACGTGACCAGTGGTGTTGTCACTCGCCGTGGAAGCCTTCATTTTGCCAGTAACAATCAACAAAACGAGGCAGGCGATGATGCCGACCAGGGTCACGCCGATAACAAATATTTCCCAAAAATTACTTGTGAAATCGCTCATTTTTATTCCTATCAGGTGAAGGGGTCAGTCCTGCTCGAAAGGCAGGTTGGCCGCTTTGTCAAAGTCGGCAGAATTTTTACGGGAGTAAGCCCAGCCGACGATCCCGATGAAAGTCAAAAAGCTGACGACGGTGACCAAGGAGCGAAGCGAATTGACATCGAATTCCATACAACTCCCCTTGTTATTTCGAAGTGGTGCCAAGAACCTGCAGGTAGGCCACCATGGCGTCCATCTCGGTCTTGCCTTTGAGTTCTTCCACCGATGCGGCGATTTCAGCATCGGTGTAAGGCACACCCACCTTGCGCAGCGCCGCCATGTGCGACGGCATGCTGGCAGCATCCACCGGCGTGTTCATCAACCAGGGGTAAGCCGGCATGATGGACTCGGGCACCAGGTCGCGCGGGTTGTTCAGGTGCGTGATCTGCCATTGGTCGCTGTACTTGCCGCCGACACGGTGCAGGTCCGGACCGGTTCGCTTGCTGCCCCACTGGAACGGATGGTCATAAACGAACTCATTCGCCTTGGAGTAAGGACCATAGCGCAGGGTTTCAGCGCGGAAAGGACGAATCATCTGCGAGTGGCAGTTATAGCAACCCTCACGGGTGTAGATGTCGCGACCAGCCAACTGGAGCGCGTTGTAGGGTTTGAGGCCTGGCGCTGCCACCGTGGTTGATTTCTGGAAGAACAGGGGCACTATTTCAACCAGGCCGCCGAACAACAGCACGACCAGGATCAAAACAATCATCAATCCGTTGTTGGTCTCGATCGTCGAGTGCGACAGTCCGCCGCTTTGATTTGAATTAGACATAATTTTGATACCTCAAGCGTGTGCAGCAGCGGCCGGAATGTTGACAGTGACCGAGCGACCGGCGGTGGCTGTCTTGATGGTGTTCCACAGCATGATGATCATGCCCAGAAGGTACAAGGTACCGCCAGCCAAACGCAACACATAGAACGGGTAGCTGGCCTTGACCGACTCGACAAAGGTGTAGGTCAGGGTGCCGTCCGGATTGATCGAGCGCCACATCAGGCCCTGCATCACGCCGGCAATCCAGAGTGCGGCAATGTAAAGCACGATGCCGATGGTGGCCATGTAGAAGTGAACTTCAATGGCTTTCACGCTGAACATCTGCTTCTGACCGAACAGGCGCGGGATCAGGTAATACATGGAACCCATGGTCACCAGACCCACCCAGCCCAAGGCGCCCGAGTGCACATGGCCCACGGTCCAGTCGGTGTAATGCGACAAGGCATTCACGGTCTTGATGGCCATCATCGGGCCTTCGAAGGTGGACATGCCGTAGAACGACAGCGACACAATCAGGAAGCGCAGGATGGGGTCATCGCGCAGCTTGTGCCAGGCACCCGACAGGGTCATGATGCCGTTGATCATGCCACCCCAGCTCGGAGCCAGCAAAATCAGGGAAAACACCATGCCAACGGACTGGGTCCAGTCGGGCAAGGCGGTGTAGTGCAGATGGTGAGGGCCGGCCCACATGTAAGTGAAGATCAGCGCCCAGAAGTGAACGATGGAGAGGCGATAGGAGTAAACCGGGCGTCCAGCCTGTTTGGGAATGAAGTAATACATCATGCCCAGAAAGCCTGCGGTCAGGAAGAAGCCCACGGCATTGTGGCCGTACCACCACTGCACCATGGCATCCTGTACACCGGCATAAACCGAGTACGATTTCATGCCCATCAGCGCCACCGGAATCGCGGCACTGTTAACCAGGTGCAACAGGGCAACCGCCAGGATAAAGGCGCCAAAGAACCAGTTGGCCACGTAAATGTGCTTGACCTTGCGGGTGCCAACAGTGCCAAAAAACACGATGGCGTAAGTCACCCACACCAGGGTGATCAACACGTCAATGGGCCACTCGAGTTCGGCGTATTCCTTGCCGGAGGTGTAACCCAGCGGCAGCGAAATGGCAGCGAGCAAAATGACCAGCTGCCAGCCCCAAAAAGTGAACGCGGCCAGCTTGTCGCTGAAGATGCGCACCTGACAGGTGCGCTGCACCACATAGTAAGAAGTCGCAAACAGGCCACAACCACCAAAGGCAAAAATGACGGCATTGGTGTGCAGCGGACGCAAGCGCCCGAAAGACAGCCACGAAATACCCATATTCAGCTCGGGCCAAGCCAGCTGGGCAGCGATGATCACGCCTACCAGCATACCGACCACCCCCCACACTACCGTCATGATGGCAAACTGCCTTACAACCTTGTCGTTGTAAGTCGTTGCCTGCGAATTTGCAAATGCCATGTTCACCTCTTTTCAGTTTGAGCGGCGCAGTATGCATGAGTCATGTTGTGCGCCATTTGATTCATATCAAATTGTTACAAAAAATGCTTATCCATCCTTAAGAATTCTCTCCCCCTCTTTTTCCATATCGTCAAATTGTCCACTGTAGATCGCCCACCAGATCCCACCGATGATAAAAAACACCAAAACAACCGA
>JBASJO010000537.1:0-3555 GCA_049655365.1 Rhodoferax sp.
CGAGCTCCAGGCTGCCAATGGTTATTTGATCGACCAGTTTCTCAAAAGCGGCTCCAACCAGCGCCGCGACGACTTTGGCGGCAGCATCGAAAACCGTGCCCGTTTCCTGCTCGAAGTGGTGCAGGCCGTGACCAGCGCCGTGGGCGCAGGCAAGGTCGGTATCCGCCTGTCGCCGGTGACCCCGGCCAATGACGCCTTCGACCCTGACCCGCAACCGCTGTTTGACTACGTGGTGCGCGAGCTGGCCGCTTTTGGTCTGGCTTATATCCACGTCATCGAAGGTGCCACCGGTGGTCCGCGTGAGTTGCCCGATCGGCCGTTTGACTACACCGGCCTGCGCCGTGCCTACCGGGCTGCCGCTGGCAAGGGGGCCTGGATGATCAACAACGGGCTTGACAAGGACCTGGCGCAACAAGCCATTGGTGAGGGTGCTGATCTGGTGGCTTTTGGCCGGCCCTTCATTGGCAACCCGGACCTGGTCGAGCGCCTGCGCAAGGGCAAGCCGCTGGTGGAGAGCGACCGCAGCACCTGGTACGGCGGTGGTGCCAAGGGTTACACCGACTACCCGGCGCTCAAAAGCGCCTGAGCCGCACCAGACTCCATCGGCCCGAGGCGGGCCTCCTACAAAGAAATGTGGGCGGTCAGCGCATGTGACTGGCCCGGTGCCAGGCTGATCTGGTCGGGCCCGGCGTTGCAGGTCTCCACGCACAGCATCTGCTGGTACTCGCCCGCGGCCATGTCGGCAAACACTTTGTCGCGCCAGGGGTTCCAGACCACGGTGGAGCTGCTGCCGCTTTTGCTGACCCGAATGCTGCGCCGCTGCACCTGGTCCTCGATCAGGCAGTCGGCCGTGGTGTCGATGTAAATGCGGTCGGTCTCGCCAGTGAATTCGACCGGACCGGTTTGCCTGGCCTGGGCAAAGCCTTGTACCTTGTCGAGGTAATCGCAGCCGCCCAGCCCCTGCACGGCGGTCTGCGCAATGTCTGCCACGCAAAAGTAGGTGTGCAGCGCATCGGTCAGGGTGAAGGCCCGGTCGCCGGTGTTGCGGCTGATGAGACTCATGCTCAGCGTGCTGCCGATGGTCAGCAGCAGCTCCAAGTCAAAAGCATGGTCCCACAGCGCGCGGGTGTCGGCGTCGTCCTGCAGGCCCAGGCGCAGCACCACCTGCCCGGTTGCATCCGTCGACGCCGCGCGCACCTGCCACATGCGGGTGCGTGCAAAGCCATGCATCGGCAGGCCGTCGCGCGCGCCAAACCAGGGCCAGCACACCGGCACCCCCCCGCGCACGGGTGTACCCGGCGCAAATATGGCCGCTTGCGACAACCAGATCACGGGCGTTACCCCGGCGGGTTGCCACGCCAGCAAGTGCGCCCCCTGCAGCGCGATGCGCGCGCTGGCCAGCGGTGTCTTAATTTCGGCCACCGGCAAGTCGCCGCTGCCGTTGACAAAATGCAGCGCGCCCGGCAGGCCAAATTGGCGGTTGAGCATATCGATGGGCTGGTTCACTATGAAATCTCCTGGGGTGTCGATCAACCATTGTCTCTGAGTTGCGGGGTGACAGAGCCTGGCAATATCGAGTCATGGCATGATCTGACCCTCAGGTTGACGCACCACGCAAGGACTTTTTCATGAACGCACGCATCGCCCCATCGCTTCTGAACGCCAGCCAGGCTTTGAGTCAGGTCAGCCAGGCCTGGGACACCGACCTGGTCAAGCAGCTCACCGACTACATCGCCATTCCCGCCAAATCCCCCATGTTCGATGCCGACTGGGCGCAGCACGGCCTGATTGATACCGTGGTGCAGAACGCCTTTGAGTGGGTGCAGGCGCAAAAGGTGACGGGCCTGACGCTCGAGATCATCCGTCTGCCGGGTCGCACCCCGGTGCTGTTTTTTGAAGTGGCGGCCTGCAGTGGCAACAGCAACCAGGCGGTGTCTGATCAGACCGTGCTGATGTACGGCCACCTTGACAAACAACCTGAATTCACCGGCTGGCGCTCTGACCTGGGGCCGTGGACACCCAAGTATGAGGACGGCAAGCTTTATGGCCGCGGCGGTGCCGACGACGGTTACGCCATTTATGCTGCCATCACCGCCATTCAGGCGCTCAAAACCCAGCAGACCGCGCACCCGCGCATCGTCGGCCTGGTGGAAACCTGCGAAGAAAGCGGCTCGTACGACCTGCTGCCCTACATCGACGCACTGCGCACGCGCCTGGGTGATGTGGGTCTGGTGATCTGCCTGGACTCGGGCGCCGGCAATTACGACCAGCTGTGGATGACCAACAGCCTGCGCGGCATGGCAAGCGGCACGCTCAAGGTCGAGGTGCTGACCGAGGGCGTGCATTCGGGCGATGCCAGCGGTCTGGTGCCGTCCAGCTTTCGCATCCTGCGCCATCTGCTCGACCGGTTGGAAGACAGTGCCAGCGGCCGTTTATTGCCTGCCAGCTTCCATTGCGAGGTGCCCGCTGACCGTTTGAATCAGGCTAAAGCAACCGCCGCTATTCTGGGCGAAGAACTTTTCAAACGTTTCCCCTGGGCCCATGCCGATTGCGGCGGCAGCAGCTGGGCGATGCTGCCCACCACCAGCGACCCACTGCAAGCCTTGCTGGCGCGCACTTGGACACCCACCTTGAGTGTGACCGGCGCCGATGGCCTGCCCGAACTCAAGAACGCCGGCAATGTGCTGCGCCCTTACACCGCCTTCAAGCTGTCCTTGCGCCTGCCGCCGCTGATTGACGCGGCCAGCGCCGTGGCCGAGCTCAAGACGCTGCTCGAAGACAACGCCCCCTACCAAGCCAAGGTCACGTTCGAAGGCGGCGCCGGCGCCACCGGCTGGAACGCGCCCGGCACCGCACCCTGGTTCGAGCAGGCGCTGCAACGTGCCTCGCAAGACTACTTCGGCGCGCCTTGCGGCTACATTGGCCAGGGCGGCACCATTCCGCTCATGAACATGCTGTCCACCGGCTTCCCCAAGGCGCAGATGATGGTGTGTGGCGTGCTCGGCCCCAAGAGCAACGCCCACGGCCCCAATGAATTCCTGCACGTGCCCTATGCTAAAAAGCTCACCGCCGCGGTGGCGCAGGTGATTGCGGCGGCTGCGCTGGTGCCGTAGGGCTGACTTCAATCGACCCACGAATTGATCATCAATTCAGCGCGGTGCCAGCACCGCCATGGTGATGCGCGACACGCAGGTCAACTCGCCGGCGTCATTGACCATGTCGATCTGCCAGACCTGGGTGGTGCGGCCAACGTGCACCGCGCGGGTGGTGCCGGTGACCCAGCCGCTGGTGGTGCTGCGCAGGTGATTGGCGTTGATGTCGAGGCCCACGGCACGGTAACCCGCAGGACATGCCAGGTTGGCAGCTGTTGAGCCCAGTGTTTCGGCCAGCACCACGCTGACACCGCCGTGTAGCAGGCCAAAGGGTTGGCGGGTACGCGCATCCACCGGCACCCGGGCCGTAATGAAATCGTCGCCCACTTCCAGAAATTCAATCCCCAGATGACTGACCGCCGTGTCCAGGCTGGCACGGGTCAGTTCGGCCACAGATATGGGC
>JBASJO010000538.1:0-3622 GCA_049655365.1 Rhodoferax sp.
AAAGTCGGGCGTCTGCTCGTGCCCGGCCACGCCCCCGACCCCATGGCGTACGGCATGATCGAGCCGCTGCCCTTTCATCCGGTCTATGATTACACCTATGACGGCGTCATGCGTTCTTTTGAGGCCAGCCAGCACCGCCTGGGGCTGGACCGGATCGATATGCTGCTGGTTCACGATATCGGCGAATTTCAGCACGGCGTGGAAGACAACGCGCGGCACTTCGCCGATCTGAAAAACGGCGGCTATCGCGCGCTCGATGAGTTGCGCGCATCAGGGCAGGTGAAAGCCATCGGTCTTGGCGTGAATGAAAACGAAGTGTGCCAGGCCGCGCTCGAAATCGGTCAGTGGGATGTGTTTCTGCTCGCCGGTCGTTACACGGTTCTTGAACAAACCGCGCTTGATGCCTTGTTCCCGGCCTGCGCGGCGGCGGGCACCAGCATCATTTGTGGCGGACCGTTCAACTCGGGCGTGCTGGTCGGGCGCGAGATGTGGAACTATGCCAAAGCCCCCGTTGATGTGCTGGAACGCGTGAAAAAGCTGAAATCGGTCGCCGAAGACAATGCGGTGTCCCTGCCTGCGGCCGCGCTGCAATTTCCGCTCGCACACCCGATCGTTTCCTGCGTCATTCCAGGATCGCGCTCAGCCGACGAATTCCGGCAGATACTGGCCTGGACCCAAGCCAAAATTCCCGCTCAATTCTGGAGTGATTTGCAGAGTGCGGGGCTGCTCCACAATGACGCGCCGGTTCCACAAGGAAACCCCTACGCGTAATCGCGGTTTTAGCGATCCAAGATCCTTCTTTGGATCATCGGCGCTCGTTTGCGATTTCAAGGCTTTGTCGCAATAGTGGATACTGGCCGAAAGGAGTTGCGTCCCCAACCTGGTGATTAAGCTGCGAAGCTGTAGAACTGCTGTGCTGCGGACAGGGTTGCGCCTGCGGGGCAGTTCATCTGCCCCTTCTTGATCATGTGCATAGTCTCGATGCCGGCGATGATGATTCGTGCACTCCAGAATGACTTGAATCCGATCATCGGTTGTGTGACGGCTTACGTATTTCATGAGCCACAATTCAGTCATGAGTACGCCCAAACCTTACCTCCTTGAAACTGAAGCCCCGACCCGTGCCGATGTCGATGCCTTGCAGGGCCTGACCTTGCTTGAATTCGGCACCGACTGGTGCGGCCATTGCCGCGCCGCCCAGCCGGCACTGGCTGAGGTGCTGCCAAAACACCCGCAGTGGCGCCACCTCAAGGTGGAAGACGGTTCAGGCCGCCCGCTTGGGCGCAGCTATCGGATCAAGCTCTGGCCTACGCTGGTGTTGCTGCGTGACGGGCAGGAATTGGCGCGCCTTGTACGTCCAACACAAGCTGCTGACATCGCGGCCGCGTTGAACGCCGCATGACGGCGGTGGTATTGAACTTGCCGTTCACCGACATCAGGTGCCGGCTCACCCCTTTTCGCAGCGCTTGTCTGACGAATCCAGAAGTGCAACGACATCGGGCCTGGAATGAAGGATGCCAAGTGCTTGGGCCGCAGCCTTGCTGAAATCAATGATCCGGTGCTTGACGAATGGACCACGGTCGTTAATGCGAACAATGACTGATTTCCCGGTCTTGGGGGAATGGGCGCATAACCTGGTGCCAAACGGTAGTGTCGGGTGTGCAGCAGTCAGGGCGTTCATATTGAACCGCTCGCCGTTGGCTGTACGCTTGTTCTGAAATCTCTCTCCGTACCATGAGGCAACGCCATGCTGAAGCACGCCAGCAGCGTCAAGGACAGTCTTGGACGCCACTGAACCCACCGAGGCCACCGCCAACGCTACCGAATTGACCGATGCCACGGCAGTCGAGCTTACCTGCATGATGGCCTCAACAGGCTTTTTGGCGGCCGTCACTTGGCCGGCTTCGGTACCGGCCAAGGGCACAAGTGGTTCATCCGCCGCCCAGGTCGGTGCACTGACCCACAGGCTGCACAACACGACAACAATGTGGTGTCGAAGTGCGCTGAGTGCTGGTTTTTTAATTGCTAGCCTCCCGAATCGAAAGCTAGCGCACTGTTCAGTATTTTTGATGTACATGTATCGAGGTTCATTTGGCATTGCCGGTTAAAAAGGACGGGGCACAAAAAAACACAATGGGCTCGGAACAGTGGCGCAGGTGAACAGACCGCCTCACACGAATTTTAGCCTCGCCCCTCTGAACTCGGTGTCGGTCATTCACGTCATATTGCCTCATACTCATGCATCAACAACTTAAACCGCGCGAAAAAAGGAAACCGACATGATGAACTTTGGATACAACGGAATTATCGGGGTGCTGGTGCTCGCTGGGGACATCTGGGCCATTCTCAACACTCTCCAGAGCTCAGTGTCCAACGAAAAGAAATTGATCTGGATCATCGCTGTCGTGCTGCTGCCGATTCTGGGTCTGCTGCTGTGGTTTTTCCTTGGACCACGCAGCGGCAAGTCGGTCTAGCAGATCGGTAGCCACAAGACAAAGGGACAGAGCTCATAACGAACCCTGCCCCTTTTGGGTGCTTCCTCATGTATGGGAAGCGTCATGACGGGAAACCGTCATTCAGTTGTGAGCGTAAGTGTGGTCCATGGTCATCTATGGGGCTCCTTCACCGGGAGTGAAAACCCGGTCACGACTAAATTCTGCTCCACATTTTTTCAGTAGTCAATGACTTTCACCGCGAAAAACTTCTCATTCAACAAAGGGAAAAATACTACAACCGCATTCCGCCAGCACCAACCAAGCCGACCAAGCCGATCACGATCAGGTAGATCGCCACGATATAGTTCAAAAGCCTGGGCACGACCAGGATGAGAATCCCGGCGACGAGCGAGATCAGGGGTGTCAAACTAAGATTCAGGTTCATAAAATTTCCAATCCATTAAATTAATGTGTGCGGGAGAGCATGATGGCAGCAGACCACACCCAATGTCTGTTTGCCAGCGCACCGTAACGACAAGCTGATGGTGTCCAACCTTCCCCGACAATTTGCTCTTCAACAATTTTTCCGACTCTTCATGTTCAGCTTCTTCTTCAAATTGGTCACCACGGCCTGCCTCATCACCACCCTTCAAGCCTGTGCTGTGGTGGCTGTCGCTGGCGCCGCTGTCACGGTGGTGGCCACCGGCGTCACCATTGCCGCCAAGACGGTTGGCGCGGTGGCCGATGTGATGCTGCCGGATGGTGATGATGACTGACAACAAGCTCTGGAAGACAGCATTCTGGATGCTTGGCGAATTTGCTGCACCGGTGAGCGCGCGCTCACATCAACAAACCACGGCTCACCGGCGGTTTGGATTGTTCGGGAACCGGTCGAAGCGGTTACGAACACCGTCGCCATCACGATCGCGGTCCTGCATATTCCTGATGCCGTCGCGGTCAAAATCACCGTAGGGTCCACGGCGCTGCTGTTGCCGTTGCTGCCAGCCATAGTGCCGACCATTGTCATGGCGCTGGTAGTAGCGGGGCTCGGGCGTGTAATACGAACGGGGCTGCACGTACACCGGCGCCGGTTGCACATAGAAGCCCGGAGTCTGCACACCGATAGAAAAATACACATCGCTGCGGGCTTGCGCCGACGATGCTGCCGCAAAAACGCCCAGTGCAAC
>JBASJO010000539.1:0-1549 GCA_049655365.1 Rhodoferax sp.
CATGCCGGCCATGCCGCGCTGGAAGCAGGGGCGTTATCGAGTCAGCGTGCCGGTGGCCGGCGTGGATGGCGTGGCCGCGGTGGTGATCGAGCAGGCCGCCTCGCCGCTGGTACGGACGCTGGAACGCAGGGGACTGGATATGTTTGTCTTCCTGGCGGGCCTGTTGGTGCTGGGCATCCTGGTTGCGCGCCTTCTCAGCCATTGGCTGATTCGCCCGCTCAGCGAACTGGATCGCACCAGCCGGGACATGAGCACCCTGATCGCCAACGGCAACCCGCCGGTGTTGCCCGACAGCCCGATCCTGGAATATGACGGCCTTGGCAGAAGCCTGCGTGAAATGTCCGGCTTGCTGGCGGGGCGCTTTCGTGAACTGCGCGATTTCAACGCTGCCTTGTTCGGCGCGGCTGGCGCGATCATGGCAGTGATTGATCGCAAAGGGCATATCGTGCGCTTCAATCGTGCCGCCGAGGTGGCAACCGGCTTCAGCGCCGGGGAGATCGCGGGCAAACCGTTCTGGGAATTCCTCCTGCCCCCGGAGGATCAAGCGAGCGTCATGAGCGTGTTCGCAAACCTGAAGTCAGGCAGCATTGTGCCGCGCTACGAGAATCACTGGCTGATGCGCGACGGCACACGCCGCCTGTACGACTGGTCCAATGCCGTTCTGCTCGACGCGCGGGGCGAGGTCGAGTTCATCGTCACCGTCGGCGTGGATATCACCGAACGCCGGCAGGCCGAAACCGCGCAGCGCGAGCAGGCACAGCACACCCAGACCGTTCTCGACAACATGGTCGACGGCATCATCACCATCGACGGCGTCGGGGTCATCGGTTCCTTCAATCCGGCGGCCGAGCGTATTTTCGGCTACACACCTGCCGAGGTGGTGGGCCGCAACGTCAGGATGCTGATGCCCAACCCGCACCGCGACGCCCACGACAGTTATCTGCGCAATTACCAGGCCACCGGCGTGGCGCGCATCATCGGCATCGGGCGCGAGGTCGAGGGGCAACGCCGCGATGGCAGCCTGTTCCCGATGGACCTGGCGATCTCGGAAGTCACCCGCCAGGGGCAGCCCCTGTACGTGGGCATGGTGCGCGACATCACCGAGCGCAAGCGGATGGAGCGCATGAAGAGCGAGTTCGTGTCTACCGTCAGCCATGAGCTGCGCACGCCGCTGACCTCGATTTCCGGCGCGCTGGGCCTGGTGGCGGGAGGCGCGCTCGGGGCCTTGCCCGAGCAGGCGCAGCAGATGATCGCCATCGCGCAGAAAAACAGCCAGCGGCTCACCCACCTCATCAACGACCTGCTGGACATGGAGAAGATCACCGCCGGCAAGCTGCACTTCGAGATGCGGCCGCAGCTGCTGATGCCGCTGATCGAACAGGCGCTGGATGCCACCCGGCCCTATGGCGCCGAGCGCCGGGTAAGCCTGGTGTTGAAAGACGAGGCAGCGAATGCCGAAGTGCGGGTGGATCAACAGCGCCTGATGCAGGTGCTGGCCAACCTGCTCTCCAATGCCATCAAGTTCTCGCCCGAGGACTGCACGGTGGTG
>JBASJO010000540.1:0-2880 GCA_049655365.1 Rhodoferax sp.
TGTGTACTTGCGAGACGAATACCACGGCTGCCGCGCCATTCTGGAGACCGAGTTGGCCAAATTGCAGGCCAACCCGCCTTATCCGCGCCATATCGCCTTGCCTACCATTGAGCTGCGGCGGGGTGCCGGAGCCTACATCTGTGGCGAAGAGTCCGCCATGATCGAGAGCATTGAAGGGAAACGGGGTGAGCCGCGTATGCGCCCCCCTTACATTGCGCAAGTGGGTTTGTTTGGTCGCCCCACGCTGGAACATAATTTTGAAACCCTGTACTGGGTGCGTGACATCGTGGAAAAGGGCGCCGACTGGTTCAGCGGTTTTGGTCGTAATGGTCGCCGTGGGCTGCGCAGTTTCAGCGTCAGCGGTCGGGTCAAGCACCCTGGCGTCAAGCTGGCACCAGCGGGCATCACGCTGCAGGAATTGGTGGACGAATACTGCGGAGGCATGCTGGACGGTCACGACTTGTATGCCTACCTGCCAGGCGGCGCATCCGGTGGCATTTTGCCCGCCAGTTTGAATAGCATTCCGTTGGACTTTGACACGCTGCAACCTTACGGCTGTTTCATTGGATCAGCAGCGGTCATTGTGCTCAGTCAGCACGATAGAGCCCGCGATGCGGCGCTGAACATGATGCGGTTCTTTGCGCATGAGAGTTGCGGCCAATGCACGCCCTGTCGCGTTGGTACCGCCAAGGCGGTCAAGTTGATGGAGGCGGCTGTGTGGGACAACCACACTCTGGAAGACCTGAACATCGTAATGACGGATGCGTCCATTTGCGGCCTGGGTCAAGCCGCACCTAACCCGGTGCGCAGCATCCAGAAATACTTTCCCCAGGAGATCGTTTAAATGAACGCGCCTGCCGAGTTGGCCGAAGTCACGCAGCAAACTATTGAATTCAAGCTGGACAACCAAACTATCCATGCTTTTGAGGGTGAAACCATCCTCAAAGCCGCCAAGCGCCATGGCATCGATATTCCCCATCTTTGCTACAAGGATGGCTACCGAGCCGACGGCAATTGCCGCGCCTGTGTCGTCGAAATCAAGGGCGAGCGCACATTGGCCCCCAGTTGCTGTCGCAGTGCCGTCGCGGGCATGCAAGTGCAGGCAAGGAGCGAACGCGCGATCAAGAGCCAGAAGATGGTGCTTGAGATGCTGCTGTCCGACATGCCGGATATCGGCTACAAATGGAATGAGCAGGACGAGTCGCAGCAACACGGCGAACTAAGCGACTGGGCTGCACGCATGAACGTTTCTGTGCGCCCCGCGTTCAAGACCTTGCGTCGGGTGCAACCCAAGGCCGATCTGTCACACCCAGCCATGGCCGTCAATCTCGATGCCTGCATCCAATGCAAGCGCTGCGTGCGCGCCTGCCGGGAAGAGCAGGTGAACGACGTCATTGGCTACGCCCTACGCGGCGCGCACAGCGAGATCGTATTTGACCTGAATGACCCCCTTGGTGAAAGCACCTGCGTGGCCTGCGGTGAATGTGTGCAGGCTTGCCCCACGGGCGCGTTGATGCCAAAAACGCAAACCGGTTCGCAGGTGGTGGACAAAAAGGTAGACTCGGTCTGCCCTTTCTGTGGTGTAGGCTGCCTGCTCACTTACAAGGTCAAAGACAACAAAATTGTGAGTGTGGACGGACGCGACGGTCCCGCCAATCACAACCGGTTATGCGTGAAAGGGCGCTTCGGTTTTGACTACGCGCACAGTCGGCAGCGATTGACCGTACCGCTGATTCGCAAAACTGGCGTACCCAAAGACCCTGCCGCCTTGCAGGATCTCAATCGTGATACGGCAGATTGGACTTCAGTGTTTCGGGAGGCAAGCTGGGAAGATGCATTGGCGCTGACCTCGGGCACGCTCAAAGGCCTGCGCGATACGCATGGCAAGAAGTCGCTGGCTGGCTTTGGTTCCGCCAAGGGAAGTAACGAAGAAGCCTATTTGTTCCAGAAGCTGGTGCGCACCGGCTTCGGCTCCAACAACGTGGACCATTGCACCCGCCTGTGCCATGCCTCCAGCGTCGCGGCGCTGTTGGAGGGTGTGGGGTCCGGTGCAGTGAGCAACCAGATCAACGATGTGGAACACGCCGGGTTGATTTTTGTGATCGGCTCCAACCCCACATCGAACCACCCGGTGGCGGCCACCTGGATGAAAAACGCGGCCAAGAATGGCGCCAAGATTGTGCTCGCCGACCCGCGCGTGACTGACATTGGCAAACACGCCTGGCGCACGCTGCAGTTCAAGGCCGACACCGATGTGGCCATGCTCAATGCCCTGATCCACACCGTCATTGAAGAGGGCTTGGCCGATGAGGAGTTCATCCGCACCCGAGCCAGTAACTTCGAGGCCCTGAGAGAAAACGTCAAGAGTTACAGCCCGGAGGCCATGGCGCCGATCTGCGGCATTCCGGCGCCGACCCTGCGTGAAGTGGCGCGCGAGTTTGCCAAGGCCAAAAGCGCCATGATTCTGTGGGGCATGGGCGTGAGCCAGCACGTGCACGGCACCGACAACGCCCGCTGCCTGATTGCGCTCTCCGCCGTGACCGGCCAGATCGGCAAGCCCGGCTCGGGCCTGCATCCGCTGCGCGGCCAGAACAATGTGCAGGGCGCGTCCGACGCCGGCCTGATCCCGATGATGTATCCGGACTATCAGCATGTGTCCGACCCGGACGTGCAGGCCAGTTTCGAGCAGGCCTGGAAGCTGCCCGCCGGCACGCTCGACGGCAAGCCCGGCCTGGCCGTGGTGGAAGTCATGCATGCGATCAAGCATGGCGGCGTAAAGGGCATGTATGTGATGGGCGAGAACCCGGCCATGTCCGATCCCGATGCCAACCATGCCCGCGAAGCGCTGGCCGCGCTCGACCATCTGGTGGTGCAGGACAT
>JBASJO010000541.1:0-4169 GCA_049655365.1 Rhodoferax sp.
CGCCTGGGCACGCCGCAGGACTACGCCAAGCTGGCGGTGCATATTTTTGAGAACGACATGCTCAATGGCGAGGTGATCCGGCTCGACGGCGCGATTCGCCTGGCGCCGCGCTGACCGGCCGCGACAGCGCTGGACCCGCCGCGACGGTTCGGGCTGGCGGCTTCCTACAATCCGGTCATGTCCATCCCCCAGACCTTTGTTCAGGAATTGCTCGCCCGTGCCGACGTGGTGGAGATCGTCGGGCGCTATGTGCCACTTAAAAAGGGTGGCGCCAACTTCATGGGCCTGTGCCCGTTTCACAGCGAAAAGTCGCCTTCTTTTTCAGTCAGCCCAACCAAGCAGTTCTACCACTGCTTCGGCTGCGGCAAGACCGGCAACGCCATCGGCTTCCTGATGGAGCACGCGGGCATGAGTTTTGTCGAGGCGGTACAGGATCTGGCCCAGCAATTTGGCATGAAGGTGCCCGAAGACGATGCCAGCCCGCAGGACCGGGCGCGCGCGGCCGAGCAGCGGCAAAAACAAAGTACGCTCAACGAGGTGCTGGAAAAAGCCTGCCTGGCCTATCAAAAGCAGCTCAAGGGCTCCGAGCGCGCCGTGGCCTATTTCAAGGGTCGGGGGCTGTCCGGGCGGATTGCCAAGCAGTTCGGGCTCGGCTACGCGCCCGAGGGCTGGCGCAGCCTGGCCAGCGTGTTCCCCAATTACGACGACCCGCTGCTGGTGGAGAGTGGCCTGGTGATCCTGAACGAAGAGGAAGGTCAGGAAGCCAAACGTTACGACCGTTTTCGCGATCGGGTGATGTTCCCGATCCGCAACATCAAGGGCGAGTACATCGGCTTTGGCGGCCGCGTGCTGGGTGACGACAAGCCCAAGTACCTCAATTCGCCAGAAACCCCGGTGTTCAGCAAGGGGCGTGAACTCTACGGCTTGTTCGAGGCGCGCAGCGCCTTGCGCGAGCAGGGTTACGCACTGGTGACCGAAGGCTACATGGACGTGGTGGCGCTGGCGCAGCTGGGCTTCCCCAACGCGGTGGCCACGCTGGGCACAGCCTGCACACCCGAGCATGTGCACAAGCTGTTTCGCTTCACCGATGCGGTGGTGTTCAGTTTTGACGGCGACAGCGCGGGCCGGCGCGCGGCACGCAAGGCGCTTGATGCCGCACTGCCGCTGGCCACCGACGTGCGCTCGGTCAAGTTCTTGTTTTTGCCGGCCGAACACGACCCCGACAGCTTCATCCGGGAGCACGGTAAGGACGCCTTTGCCCGCTATGTCAGCGAGGCCGTGCCCCTGAGTCGCTTTTTGATCGACGCCGCGCGCGACGGCTGCGACCTGCACAGCGCCGAAGGCCGCGCCCATCTGGCCAGCAATGCCAAGCCCTTGTGGGAAATGCTCCCCGCGGGTGCCCTCAAACAACAACTGCTGGCCGAGATCGCCGACCTGGTCCAGCTCAGTCCGCGCGAACTCACCGACATCTGGCACCCGGCGCCGGCCAAGGTCAAGCGCGAAAGATCTGAACGTTTCGGCAATGACGGCCCAGTCCGTCAGGACTACCCGGACTACAGCCCCAGGAACTACAAAAAGAAAGCGCCAACTCGGCTCGCAGGCGGCCGCCTGCCCGCCAGCCGGGCCGACCATGCGGCGCGCATTTTGCTCGACAACATGGCCGCGCTGGAATCCCTGTCGGCCGAAGACCATGCCCTGCTCTGCGGTCTGCCAGCACCTCATGGTCCGTTGTTTGCCTGGCTTGAGAGCCAGCTCCATGAGCACGGCCCGATCCCCTGGGTCGCTTTGCGCGAAGGCCTGCAAGGGCATGAGAGCGAAGACTTTGCGCTCAAGCTCATGGCCGGCTACGAACTGGGTGCCGACAGCGATGCCGCCGAAGAGCTCAACGAGCTGCGCCATCTGATCAACCGCATGCTGATCGAGCACCTCAAAGCCGAAGAAACCCTGGCGATCGAGGCCGCCAAGGTCGATCCCGGTGCGCTGCAGCGCTACCGCGAGTTGCAGGCGCGCCGCTTGCTGCTGGAGTCGGCCACCTGAATCCGCAATGGCCATCAGGTTGATGCCAAAAGGTATAATCCGGCGTTTTCCGACAAGCGCGACAGCAGCACCTCCGGACCCGGCCACGGGATGACACATTTTTCATCCGGCCAACTTACCGCAAGGACTGCACACCAAATGTTCGCCCACACCTCTTGTCTGACCAGGTTGATTCCTTGTCCTGCCCAACGCTGGCTGCAGAAGCGTTCGTTCATACTGATATTACTGTTTTGAGGTGTCAACATGCCCGCTACCAAGCCCCAGAAATCGGCTGTTCCCGCAGCAAAGACCAGCGTTGCCAAGACAAGCGCCGCCACCCCTCCCACACCGAAAGCCGCACCCGTGACCGCATCCAAAGCCAAAGCCCTCCCAGAAGACAAGAAAACAGTGATTGAAGCGGCAGCGCCTGCTGAAAAGAAGAAAGCCGCCAAGGCCAGCAAAGCCGTAGACGCGGCCACGCCAGTCAAGGTGGCTGCCAAGCGCGGACCGAAGGCCAAGACGGTCAAGGCGGGTAAAAAGGGCGAGGACCATGACATCGACATGAGTGACATCGAGGAAGACTTGGTGGGTGAGCCCGAAGTGACCGAAGTGACCGAAGTGGCGGAAGCCACGACCGAGAAGGTCAAACCCCTGCGCATGAAAATCAGCAAGGCCAAGGAACGCGCCTTGATGAAGGAATTCGGCCTCGATGAAACCGTGCTGTCCGAAGAGGACCTGGCCAAGCGCCGGCTGCGCCTCAAAGCCCTGATCAAGCTCGGCAAAACCCGCGGCTACCTGACACACGGCGAGATTTCCGACCACCTGCCCGACAAGCTGGTCGATGCCGAGACGCTTGAAGTGGTGATCTCGATGCTCAATGACATGGGTGTGGCGGTGTACGAACACACGCCCGACGCCGAGACCCTGCTGCTCAACCAGAACGGCCCGACCGCCGCCACCGAAGAAGAGGCTGAAGAAGAAGCCGAAGCCGCTTTGAGCACGGTGGACAGCGAGTTTGGCCGCACCACCGACCCGGTGCGCATGTACATGCGCGAAATGGGCACGGTCGAGCTGCTCACGCGTGAGGGCGAGATCGAGATTGCCAAGCGCATCGAAGGCGGCCTGATGGCCATGATGGAGGCGATCTCGGCCTCACCCGCCAGCATTGTCGAAGTTTTGCAATTGGGCGAAGATATCCGCAGCGACAAGGTGGTCATCACCACCATCGTCGACGGCTTCACCAACCCCAACGAAGCCGACGACTATGTGGCTGAAGAAGACTTCGACGAATTCGATGCCGACGATGACGATGACGGCAATGGCGGCTCCAAAGCGCTGACCAAAAAGCTCGAAGAGTTGAAAAAAGAGGCCATGAGCCGCTTTGACCGGCTGCGTGAGTACCATGAGAAGATCCTGAAAACCTACGACAAAGAAGGGTACGGTACGCCCACCTACCTCAAGACGCAGCGCCTGCTGTCTGACGAATTGATGTCGATCCGCTTTACCGCCAAGACCATTGAAAAGCTCTGCGATATGGTGCGTGGTCAGGTCGACGAGGTCCGCAAAAAAGAACGTGAACTGCGCCGCATCATTGTCGACAAATGCGGCTACCCGCAAGAGCACTTCATTGCCGAATTCAGCGGTCGCGACAAGCACCACCACAAGGTTGCCAGCCATTTGCTCGACCTGAAATGGATCGAAAAACATGCCGCCGCAGGCAAGCCCTGGAGTGCAGTGATGGCGCGCAACATTCCGCCGGTGCAGGAGTTGCAGCAGCGCCTGATTGACCTGCAAACCAAGGTCGTGGTACCGCTGGACCAGCTCAAGGACATCAACAAGCGCATGAACGAAGGCGAATACGCTTCGCGCGCGGCCAAGAAAGAAATGATTGAGGCCAACTTGCGCCTGGTCATTTCCATTGCCAAGAAATACACCAACCGCGGCCTGCAGTTCCTCGATTTGATTCAGGAAGGCAACATCGGCCTGATGAAGGCGGTCGACAAGTTCGAATACCGTCGCGGTTACAAGTTCTCGACCTATGCCACCTGGTGGATCCGCCAGGCCATCACCCGCAGCATCGCCGACCAGGCCCGCACCATCCGGATTCCGGTGCACATGATCGAGACCATCAACAAGATGAACCGCATCAGCCG
>JBASJO010000542.1:0-2654 GCA_049655365.1 Rhodoferax sp.
CCGTGTGGGCTTACAGCCCGCAGCCGTCAGGGGATGCCGCCCTGCTGCAGGCGGGTGCGCGCCAGCTGTTTCGCTCCATGGCCGATGTGCCTGGGTTATTGCTTGCGAGCCCTTAGCCGCCGGGTGAGCCAGGCGTGGTGCCGGCCGCGTGCCTGAATTCTGCCGGGGACTGTCCGGTCCAGCCTTTGAACGCCCGCATGAAACTCTTCTCGTTTTGAAAGCCGCTGGCTTGTGCCACCTGTTTGATGGGGCGGTCAGTGCGCAGCAGCAGGTCTTGCGCGCGCTGCCTACGCACCTCGTCTTTCAACTGCTGCAATGACGCGCCCTCGTCCTTGAGCTGGCGGTGCAGGGTGCGCGGCGAGAGGTAGAGCAGGGCGGCCAGCTCATGGGCGCTGCGGGTCTGCTCGGGGTGCATCGCCAGTGCTTGCCGCACCCGTTGCACCAGCAGACGGTCACGCCGGTACTGCAGCACGGTCAGCGGCAGGGCGTGTTGCAGCATCTGTTGCAGCGCGGCCTCATTGCGGCGCAAGGGCAGGTCGAGGTAGCGGGCATCCATCTGGATCTGCGCCTGCGCCTGTTCAAACGTGGTGGCACCCGAAAACAGCAGCGCATAAACGGGGTGGTGCGCGGGCGCCGCAAACGGAAACCGGGCGCCCTGCAGCGGGATGCGTGAATCAATCAGCCAGCAGGCCACACCGTGCAGGTTGCGCAACACCGAGACCAGGCAAAACTCGCGCATTGCGCCCAAGTCGCGCTGCTCGGTGAGGCTGATGGTGGTGACGTCTCGCGCGGTTTGCAGCTGAAGGCTGATGTCATCGGTCAGCAAGCCATGGTGGCGGCACCAGCGCTTGAGCGCCACGCCGAGGTTCGGGGCGCTGATGGACGCGCGCGCCAGCATGCCGTAGCTGCCCCAGGGCAGGCGGCGGCTGAACCAGCCCAGCGCCTCATCGTCCAGTTCCTGCATGGCCGCGTCGGATACGCGCTCCATTTGTGCAGCGCTGATGCGTGCGTTGGGGTTTTCAAGAAGTTCTGGCGCAATTTGTGCCGATTCGAGTGCATGCTCCGGGCTTTGCCCCACCTTTTCATAAGCTGCCACGATGGCTTTAACGAAAGCGATCGGGGTTGCAGTGCTGTTGCTGGACAAGTTTTGCATGGTCCGAAGTATCTTTTCAATTGGCGCAATTTGCAACCTGCATGGCCGCCGCGGGCGTGCTTTTGGTTTTATGCTCAGGCCATCATCCTGGCGCCAGCCTGAACGCCAACCCGACCCACAGAAAGAATGCCATGTCCGTTCTGGAGACAAAACTCAACGCCCGCTCTGCGGATTTCCAGGCCAATGCCGCCGCCATGCGCACCCTGGTGGAGGACCTCAATGCCAAGGTCACCCAAGTTGAAATGGGCGGCGGCGACGCGGCCCGTGCCAAACACACGGCGCGCGGCAAGCTGCTGCCGCGGGACAGGGTGCAGATGCTGCTCGACCCCGGCACGCCGTTTCTGGAGTTGTCGCCCTTGGCCGCTTTGAGCATGTACCCGGACCGCGATGGCAGCGACAGCGCGCCCGGCGCCGGCCTGATTGCCGGTATTGGCCGGGTGAGCGGCGTTGACTGCATGATTGTCTGCAACGACGCCACCGTCAAAGGCGGCACCTATTACCCGATGACGGTCAAAAAACACCTGCGCGCGCAGGAGGTGGCCCAGCAAAACCACCTGCCCTGCATTTACCTGGTGGACTCGGGCGGGGCCAACTTGCCGAATCAGGACGAGGTGTTCCCGGACCGCGACCACTTCGGCCGCATCTTCTTCAACCAGGCCACCATGAGCGCGCAAGTCCTGGCGCAAATTGCGGTGGTCATGGGCAGTTGCACCGCCGGTGGTGCCTACGTGCCGGCCATGAGCGACGAGGCCATCATCGTCAAGAACCAGGGCACCATTTTTCTGGGTGGCCCGCCGCTGGTGAAAGCCGCCACCGGCGAGGTGGTGACCGCCGAAGACCTGGGCGGCGGCGACGTGCACACGCGCTTGTCAGGCGTGGCCGACCATCTGGCGCAAAACGACATGCACGCGCTGGCACTGGCCAGGGTCGCCGTGAAAAACCTGAACAAGGGCAAGCCCCAAGTGGCCACCGACCATGCACCCGCCGCGCCCAAGTACGCGGCACAAGAGCTGTACGGCGTGATCCCGGTGGACACCCGCAAGCCCTTCGATGTGCGCGAGATCATTGCCCGCATCGCCGATGAGTCGGACTTTGACGAATTCAAGTCGCGCTTTGGCACCACGCTGATCTGCGGTTTCGCCCGCATCGAGGGCATGCCGGTCGGCATCATCGCCAACAACGGCATTCTGTTCAGCGAATCCGCCCTGAAAGGCACGCATTTCATCGAGCTCTGCTGCCAGCGCAAGATCCCGCTGGTGTTCCTGCAAAACATCACCGGCTTCATGGTTGGCCGCAAGTACGAGAACGAGGGCATTGCCCGCAACGGCGCCAAGATGGTGACAGCGGTGGCGACCGCCGCGGTGCCCAAGTTCACCGTCATCATCGGCGGCAGTTTTGGTGCCGGCAACTACGGCATGTGCGGCCGCGCTTTTGGCCCGCGCTTTTTGTGGATGTGGCCCAACGCCCGCATCTCGGTGATGGGCGGCGAGCAGGCGGCGAG